>JAAURZ010000023.1 GCA_012031955.1 Bacteroidia bacterium | reverse complement strand
TTTTACATTTAAGTGAAGGTCGAGTTTCCCGGATTTTTGAAAGTACGTGTAGACCGATGCCAGGGCGAGCATATAAAGCGATGCGCCATACGCTTCGTGAAACCAGCCGGAGGCGAGCCAGCGAAAGTTTTCTTCCCACCGGCTCAGCCGCACCGCGCCACAGATACGAAGTATATTGACAAGTTCGGTGAGCGCATAACTAACGAATACCGACACGGTTACGGCCTTCGCGACTTGCACACCCGTGCGTGCCCGCGAGAGCAGCATAAGAGAGAGCAAGCCGAATGTGAGGAGGAAGAAGTTGACACCCGCACATGACTTGTCAATTACAATTGCCAGGTTTGGAAAATAGTATCCCATACTGCCTGCATACACAGACGGTACACTGTGCAGCAGCGATACAGCCTTTTGCACCAGGTACAGGAAGACTTGAAGATCGGCCGGGGAGCACTGCTGATGCCACAACTTACACATCAGCACAATGGCCACAACAGCTACCCCGGCGATCTTGGCCAGCGTGTACGAAAAGGTGCGTGAGGTCATTGAACCGCCTCCTGCTTGTACCACGAAATGTTGCGCGAAAAGTACATGAGCGCGGCAATCACCACGAACAAACCAATGCTGCCCAACAGCAAGGCATAATCTTGCTGAACCATAATCACAAAAATGAAAGTGTAGTACACCGACATGAGTGCCGTGAGCAGCATCGCGAGTTTAAATTGTTTTAAAAACGATGTCGAGTACAAAGCAATGAGCCCAACCGTTGCTACGGTGGCAATCACGTAGGCCCAGGTGTAGCCAACATGCTCTGAGAAGCTGAGCAGCAGCGTGTAGTATATAACCAGGGCCGCACCGACAAGGGTGTATTGAAATGCATGAATGCGTAGCTTATGGGTGATCTCAAGCAGAAACAACGCGACGAATGTGAGTATCACAATCAAGTGGCTGTATTTGGCGGTGCGCATGCTCTTCTGATATTGTTCAACGGGTACGAGCAGGCGCAGGCCGAAGTCTGTTTGCGTGAGCGCGGCGCTGTGGCCGGTCCATTGTTGGGCAAAAGGCCTGTTGAAGTGCGATACATTCCACTGCGCCGAAAAGGAACCCTCATCAACTGTCCTGCTCTCGGGTATGAACTGTCCGTCGAAACTCGGATTTCCCCAGGGCCCCTTCAACGAAACAGCGGTGGACCTGCCCACAGGTACGAAGTTGAGTCGTTGACTGCCCTTCACTGCGAGTTGCATGGACACATTTCCTTTAAAATCGCCGGCCGATTTCCAGTTAAGCGGTGCATAAAGTCCCTGTGTCACGTACTCCACGTTGGCCCGCGCGTCGGCATCATCGTCATAGTCGCCGCCTTCAGGCTCCGGTTGTTTTCAGGTAGCGCGTGATGGGGAAGCCCACGTCCGACGTAGGCTCCGAGCGCAACGTGTCGTTGTCGATGGTAATAGTGGGCGTGGTGCTGAGGCCGGCCATGTCGGACAGCGCGCACACGAGCCGCGCCTTGTCCCAAAGTACATCAGCATCTGCAACGCCCAGTGCGGTAAAATTCGGGAATGAGAACGTTGTCTCCATTTGAAGATTTGAGCGATATACGACTGCTTCGAAGATGCCGCGGTGCAGCAGCTCGGGCTCAATGTTGCCGTCTGTTTGAAATGTTTCAGGCAAAAAGAACGCGTTCTCTACGGTCTCTTTGGTTTCTACTTTGCTGTCCGGGCCGGTGGTAGTCTCTCTTTTTATGTAAGGGATTACGAGCACGGGCCCCGAGAGTGTTTGGCTGCCGGCCCACTTGCCCGACATTTCGTGGATAGCCCCTTCGGCCCTCGATTGGCGTTCGTGAATGAGTTCCTGAATCCAGGCAGAAGGAATGATCAGAACGATTACCAGAAATCCGATGAGTAGCAATTTGCTGGTAACTGATTCCTGAAGCCACTGTTGTACGCGGCTGACGTTAGTGTTGTGATACGCTGGTGTTTCCATAAAGAGTTTTGATCGTTTTGTTATTGAATGAAGAAATAGTTGTTTCGGGTTTGCCGGCATCTGCGGCCGACGGTGAGGCAATCTTTACTTTCGATAGAATGGCTTCAAGCACCGGGAGCATCCGGTTGAGGCGGCGCGACTTGATCACGAAGTTCCAGAGGGGTTCAAATTTCTTCCAGCCAGCGCTGTAGCCGAAGTGTTTGAGTATGTGCTTTGCATTGTCGTGGTGAAAGCTTGACCGGAATACATTTCTCCAGGTGTAAAATTCCCGGTAGGCCCAGTGGTAGCCCTCCTCGAGTTCGACGGGCGTGAGGCGTTTTGTTTTGTAAACTACGTGACGTGTGTCATATCTGTCCCAGTTGCGCGTTGTGATGCGACCGGTGCGCTCCATGTCGGCAAACAAAGCGGTGTCCGGGTACGGCGTAAGTACGTGATACGTAGCGGTGGTGATGCCGTTGCTGACACCCCATTCCACCGTGCGTTTAAAAACGTCCTTGTCATCATCATCGAGGCCGAACACAAAGCTGCCGTTGATCATAATGCCCAGGTCGTGAAGGCGTTTTACTGCGTGTTCGTAGTCTTTGCTCAGGTTTTGTTTCTTGTTGCTTTGGCGCAGGTTCTCGGGCGAAAGTGTTTCGAAGCCTACAAAGAGACTTCGCAATCCGGCTTTGGCAGCATGCTCGATGAGGTTGCCCCGCAATATTGAATCTACAGTGGCGGCGGATTGAAACACGCGGTTCATGCCCTGCATGGCAGTGAAGAGTCCGCGCGCGAATTTTTTCGTTGCCGAGCAAGTGGTCGTCGAGGAAATAAAGATGACGGCCGGCAGCCTGTCGATCTCGGCAACGGCGTCGTCTACCTGTTGTGTGTAAAACGATTTGCCCCCTTCAAAGAAGGCATCCTTGTAGCAGAAGTTGCAATGATGCGGGCACCCCCGTGTTACGACAATTGAATTGGGTACGAGGTAAAGATGTCGTTTGATCAGGTCGCGTCGTATGGGCGGAACGTTGTCGAGGCTTCTGTGTACGGAGGTATAGCGCGCTTTGGGTGTACCATTGCGCAAGTCTTTAAGGAATTGAGGAAATGTGTCTTCGCCCGGGCCGATAAAAATAGTGTGCGCGTGAGGCGCGGCCTCTTCGGGCAGCGCCGTAACATGCAGTCCGCCCAGTGCCACGTAGGCGCCGCGCCGCCGGTAGTGATCGGCCATTGCATAGGCGCGATAGGCGTTGGTTATGTAAACCTGTATGATGACCAGATCCGGATAGTCGTCCAGGGGAACATGTTCGACATGCTGGTCGCGCAAGTCTATGTCGTCGAAAGGTGAGAGGTAGGCGGCAAGGGTGGCGAGGCCAAGCGGCGGAAAGAGGGAGTACTTGATGGGCCTCCAGAAGGGACTTTCGGCTTCGGTGAGCGCGGGTAGAATCATTTTAACCTTCATGATTTGCGATTTAAAAGTACTTTCAAATTCAAAGTAAATGAGCAAAATTTTTATCTTTTCTGTTGCTTCACGAGCGCTTCGAGTGCGTCGAGGTGTTTGCGAAAGGCTGTCCGGCCTTTTTCGGTAGCCTTGTATCGGGTGTTGGGTTTTCGATCAACGAATAATTTATTCACGGATATATATTTTTCTTTTTCCAATGCCTTGATGTGGGAGGCGAGGTTGCCGTCGGTAACGTCGAGAAATTCTTTGAGGGAGTTGAAGTCAAAGGAATCGTTCGTCACCAGTATCGACATGATCTGGAGCCTTACCCGGTGCTCAAGGGCCTTGTCTAGGTATTCGAAAGGATTTTTCACCGGTCGTATTTATTGTACATGATGGCGCCGTACAGGATGTGCAGCACACCAAACCCAAGGGCCCAGAACAATAATCCATAGCCGGCCCACACTGCGCTGATAAGTCCGAGAACAATCTCGGAGAACCCCAGGTAGCGCACTTCGTCGTAGGTGTTGGGGCTGGCCTGGATGAGTGCGAGCCCGTAGAAAACAAGACAGGCAGGTGCGGCCACGCCAAAGTGCCCTGTGTAGAGTAGAATGAGAATAAAGATGCCCCCTGTTACGAGGGGTATGGCCAGGTTCAAAAAGAGACGCTTGCTGGCAGGGCTCCATAAATTGATACCATGACGTTTTGCCTTGCGCTGGCTAAGCAACAGACCCGTAGTGACCGATGCGATAAGCACGCCGGCGGCGATCAGAATCAACTTCAATATGATGTCGGTACGTTGGACCGAATAAATGACGATATCGAAAAATGGAGACAGGGTAGTAGGTGGTGTAGTAGGTGATTGCCGCGCCGATGAGTGCGTAGACTCCGGCCAGAACGCCAGAGAGGCCGCTGAGCGAGATAAACTTGGCCGACCGCTCCATCATGGTCCGTATGGAGGCGATGTCTTTTTCGTATTCCTGAACTTCCTTCATTGCAAAGTACTTTGAATCACAAAGCTAATGAACGGGAGCTGTTTTCCAAATGTTTCACAGAGTTTGATTTGCTTTTCATTTAAAATATCTTCGTTGGATGAAGCACGCTGCACTGTTTTTCTGTTTTCTGCTCGCCCTCCTGGTCACTGCGTCGGCGCAGGAAGCCGCGACCGGCGCAACGGCCGCCGTGAAGGTGGCGTGTGTTGGCAACAGCATTACCGAAGGATCCAACATTGAAGTTGGCAAAAGGTACCCTGAACAATTGCAGGGACTTTTGGGCAGCGGGTATGAAGTGAGGAACTACGGGTTGAGCGGCCGCACGCTGCTGAAGAAGGGCGATCGCCATACTGGAACGAGGCCAAATATGAGGAGGTGCTTCAATGGAACCCCGACATTGTGGTGATAAAGCTCGGCACCAACGACTCGAAGCCACAGAACTGGCAGTACAAGAACGAGTTTGTAGACAATTACATTGAGCTGATTGACTCATTCAGGAAGTTGCCGGGCAGGCCCGTGATCTTTATCTGCTATCCGATCCCGGTATTCGAAGAGAACTGGGGCATTAACGCGACTGTGGTCGAAAATGAAATTCTGCCGATGATCGACCAGATTGCCAGGAAATCGAAGGTGAAAATTATAGACCTGTTTTCAGCATTCGAAGGCAAAGGCCCGCTGGTACCGGATGGGGTGCATCCGGATGCGGCAGGTGCCACCATCCTGGCCAGCACCGTGTACGGTGCGGTGCATAAGGCCAGTAGGTAGGTTCTGTTACTTTTTCATAGTCTCCAGTTTTTCGCTTTGCGGCTTCTCGGCCACTTTCTTCATCAGCAACTCTACCGCTTTTTCAATTTGTTCGTCGCGCCCCTTTGCCAGCAGCTCGTAACTGTTCTTCACCACCACGTCGGGCTCAAGCTGTGTGTTTTCAAGATACTTGCCATCGGGGCCAACCATGCCGACTTGCGGAATGCCGAACACCAACGTGGGGTCTATCTGTCGTTCCCACCATACTGCAGTACCGGTGCCGGGTATGGGCATGCCCACGGTAACTCCTATACCTTTGGTGTGGTAGGCGAAAGGAAACATGTGCGCGTCTGAATAATTGCTTTCGCCGATGAGCACGGCGGATGGCTTGGTCCACTTGCGCTGAGGTTCGAAGCCGAGGTACTGACCACGCGGCACCATGTCGATGTATTTTTCTCCGCTGAGAAAAGTCACGAGGTCGTCGTGCAACCAGCCGCCACCGTTTGACCGGGTGTCGACGATCAGCGATTGCTTGTTGGCGTACTTGCCGAGTGCTTCTTCAAATACAGTGCGATAGCTTCCGTCGTTCATACCGCGCACGTGAATGTACCCGACAGTGCCGTGCGAAAGGCTGTCGACTTCATGACGGCGATTTTCCACCCATCGACGGTAGAGCAATTCATTTTCTTCGCCCAGCGAAATCGGTTTTATCACTTCGTCCCAGCGCTGGTGAGAGATCGGATCATAAAAACTCAGCAATGTGTTGTGCCCGTCTTTGCGATTGAGTTTCTGATAAAAATTTTCGCCGGCTTGTATTTCCACACCGTCTATTTTTTCGATGATGTTGCCCTTCTTCACTTTCGAATCAGATTTGTCGAACGGACCTTTTTTGAGTACATCCGCAATGCGAATACCCTTGCCGTTGTGTGATTGATCGTAAATCAGGCCAAGCGATGCGGTTTTATCGCCGCGGGAGTTGTTGCTGCCATAGCGACAGCCGGTGTGCGATGCGTTGAGTTCGCCCAATAGCTCACTCAGCATTTCCGAAAAATCCCAGTTGTTGTTGATGTAAGGGAGAAACTTCGCGTACTCTTTCTTATAGAAATCCCAATCGACGCCATGCAGGTCTGTCACGTAGAACTTTTTCTTCACCTGTCGCCAGGCGTGATCATAGATATAGCTTAGTTCTGCTGTTTTGTTCAGCATCATTTCACCTGAGATATTTACCGGCTCTTTGCTTCCCGATTCCAGGTTTACTTTTGTTATCCGCCCCTCCGCCAGTACAAAAGCATGCTTGCCGTCTTTGTCCATCACCAGCGGGCCGGCATTCTCGCCGAGTTTCGTCAGGATTTTTGTGTCATGCGTTCGCAACTCCGTTACCCACAAGTCAACACCTTCTTCTACTTTACCGAGGTAGTACAGCTTTTCGCCGTCGTTGGAAAGGAAGGCGTCGCCCACTTCAGACGAGTGAATCGTGAGTTTGGCCTTGCGATCCTCCAGTCCATTAAAATCAATCTTGATGGGATCAGTACCCTTGTCTTTCGTTTCTTCTTTTGCTTTGGGGTCCTTCTTGCCTTTCGCGTGGCCTCTGTTTCATCTTTCTTTTTGTCCTTGTCCTTCTCTTCTTTTTCTTTCAGCAGCGCATAATCCGCTTCACTCAATTCGAACCGGTCGAAGGCTTCCTGTGTAAGAAACATACCATATACATCGGCTTGCGCACCCCAACTGGCGTGGTTCTTCATGCCGTCGCGATCGGAAAACCAGATCATCACCTTTCCATCCATCATCCATTTGGGTGCATAGTCTTCGTAGCCGCTTTGTGTGAGATTGTGAACGTCGCCGGTGCCGGTGGCGCTAATAAGGCCCACCTCGCTTATCCAGTGATTTTCCTGGTTGAAGTTTACAAGGAACCACTTTCCATCGGGCGACCATGCGTAGTACTGATCGCCATCTGAATAGGAGTAGTTCCATTTGGCGGGCAGAATGGTGCGAGCAGTTTTGGCAGCAAGGTTCATCACCTTCAAAGTGGTGCGCTCCTCCAGGTAGGCCACTTCCTTGCCGTCGGGAGAGAATACGGGTTGAAACTCATCTTTTTCTGTAGCCACCACGGGCTCCTCTTTCAAGATAGTTGATGCATAGAAGTAGGGCTCTTCGTCGCGCACGATCGACGTCTTGTACACATCCCAGCTTCCGTTGCGTTCGGCAGCATATACAAGGGAGCGACCGTCTTTGCTGAAACTCACCGTGCGCTCTTGCTCCGGCGTGTTAGTGATGCGCTTGGTGGTGCCGTTTTCTACCGCTGTCACAAACACTTCGCCGCGCACCACAAAGGCGATCTCCTTACCATTTTCGGAAACGGCCATCTCCGTGGCGCCGGCATTTACCGGCACCACTTCGTAGGCATTCAGTCTTCCGTCGGTGGCGATGGTGATGTTTACCTTCTTCGGCTCGCCGGCACTTTTCAGGGTGTAGATGCTGCCGTCGTAGAAGAAGCAAAGTGTATTGTCTTTCGAAATAGTGAGTGAGCGCACCGGGTGCTTGCTGAAAGATGTGAGTTTTACTTTTTCTTTGGCGTTGGCAATGGTAAGGCGATGTACGTTGAACGAGCCACTTTCTTCACTGAGGTAGTACAAGTATTTTCCATCCGCATCTACAACGGGATTGCGGTCTTCGCCATTGAAGTCGGTGAGTTGTGTGTGGTGTTTTGATGTCATATCATAAACCCACAAGTCGCGTGCGATGGAAGAGCGGTGGTGTTTGCGCAGCGGGTCTTCATAACCTTTACGGTCCTGGTAAAATATTTTCTTGCCGGCCGGATCGAAGCTTGCCATTTCCGAAGGCGTGGTGAGCAGCATGAGTTCGCGACCGCCGGCCGCGGCCACCTGATAGAGCTCGGGCATGGCGCGATTGGGGAAGTCGGCATACGCCTCAAGGTCGGTGCGCAGGGAATTGAAGATAACGTTTTTGCCGTCGGGTGTAAAGGCCGTGGGGTAGTCGTTGGCCGAGTGGAAGGTGAGCCTGGTAGCCTCGCCGCCGGCCGCGGGCATAAGGTAAATGTCGAAATTGCCGAAACGCTCCGAGGCGAACGCTATCCACTGACCGTCGGGCGACCATACCGGCATAAAGTCATGGGCTTCGTGCAGGGTTAGTGGTACAGCCTGCCCGCCGGCAGTGGCAACCTTGTACAAGTCGCCCTGGTAGGAGAAAACGATTTGTGTGCCGTCGGGCGAAATGGCCGGGTACCGCAGCCACAGCGGCGACTGGGCCAGCATGGCCGTTGAGGCGGCCAGGGTGAGCAGGAAGGTAGCGATTGATTTCATAGTACTTGGGTTGGGGTGGATGATGGGGTAAGATAAGGCCGGGGAAGGCTGAAATCGAACAGAAAAGAGGCTAAATGGCTATTTCTTTTTTCAAAATAGTGCCTGGGTGTGTTGGATAATTAAGGTGGTAATCCCTAATATTGCACTCCCAAAACGGAATTCCTCCTTAGCTCAGCTGGTTAGAGCACCTGACTGTTAATCAGGGGGTCCTAGGTTCAAGCCCTAGAGGAGGAGCGCAGGCCCACACGCTGGATGAGAATTCAGGTGTGGGTTTTTTTTTCTTATGAAAGGTCCGTGTGTTTATGTGCTGTACTCAGCAATCCCCAACTGGGTGTTTAGGTCGCATTCCAATGGTCTCTTTTTACCCGAATTCAAGTCTAACGTCTCGTGTTGTGCCATAATTTTCTGTTCCGAAGTCCCTTCGATAAACTTCAAAAACGCGTAGCAATATATACAAATAAGAAGTATATACAAATATGTGATATATAATTATCCTTCTATCACGTTTTACATTTGTTCGGTGGCAAAGAAATTACATCGAATTAAAGAGGTACTTAAAGAAAAGGGCAAAAGTCAATACTGGCTTGCTCAACAGACTGGTATCACTTACAATTCCATCAATAGCTATGTGTTACTAAAAGTCGAGCCTTCTCTCACAAACCTGTTTAGGATTGCCGAGGCGCTCGGCGTGAGCGCCCGGGAGTTGATCAATGACTAAGGTTATCCGTTTTGAAATCGCCTCCGAGAAAACTTTGTCCGAAAAAGAAAAATTCAAACCGCATCAAGGAGATACTGGAGCGCGAAGATACCACGCGAACGGAACTCGCAGAGCGCATCGGCAAGAGCAGGGGGGTGGTGAGCAACTATGTGAACAATAACCCGCAGCTGTCGCTGGAGACTTTGTTCCTGATTGCCAGGGTGCTTCAGGTGAACGCGCGCGAACTTATCAATAGCTGATTCTACGGTCTGCCCGACTTCTGTTCCAGTGTGTTGAATCCAACCACGTAGGCGTAAAGCGACGATGGCACGTAGTGAAGCGTAACGCTATCCATTTCTTTCTTTCCCTGCCTGTCGAGCGTAGTGACCATGGCCGACGATAGCTTGTTCTTTTCGCAGAACTCCAGCAGGCTCTTTAGTACACCGGGCTTTCGTAAGCTTCGTTGCTCCATTTTATTTCCAGCGCCCAGCTTGCCTTGAATTTCTTATCGTCGATCCCAACCATGTCTACTTCGCCCTTCTTCCAGCGTGCATAGCGAGGCTCAAACCAGTCGCGGTGCAGCCACTGCGCATATATAGCTGTCTCCACCATGGCACCCATGTGGCTGTCGGTAGGTTGCAGTGGCGAAAACAGCGCGCTCCGCAGGCTTGGATTGGTCAGGTAGATTTTATAAAAGTTGGCCCGGCTAAATCGCTTCGCATTATCGTCTATGCGATGAACATTGCGTATCAGAAATGCTGCTTCAAGATATTCCAGGTACTTTTTCAGGAGGTATTTTTCGACGCCCGATGCTTTGCTCAACGATTCGACCGATACCTCATTGCCGGAATAGTATGCAAGCGTGGTAAAAAGCGAGTTGAGCTCCTGTACGTCGCGGATACCATACAGACTGGGAAGATCGCGCAGCAACACCTTATCGATGATGTCGCTCCGTATATACCGCCCAGGGTTGGAGCGGATGGTGTCCGAGAAAATTACTTCAGGATAGCCGCCAAAGTTGATGTAATCCACAAACTGGTCGTTGAGTTCTTTGATGTTTGCTGTGCCAAAGAAGCGCGTGAGGTTATTTTCCCAATCCAGCGTAGCAGGAAACACCAGGTGATCGAGGCCTTTGAATGAAATGAATTCATGAAATGTAAGGGGAGGCAACATGAACTCCGTAAAGCGACCGGCACCGCTCTCGCGGCTTTTCATTTTCAGGGCTGCTGCGGCAGAGCCGGAAGCGATGAACTTGGTATGAGGATAACTGTCTGTGAGCACTTTTAGGTGCACCTCCCAGTCTTTGAGGTATTGAATCTCATCAAAGAAGATATACCAACCTGCAGGGTCTGAGTCGGCGTTTGCCCTTCTGGTGTGCGCGAAAAGTTGATCAAGCCCGATGTTATTGAAGATTGGATTTTCTATGTTGATGAAGCCTATTTTTTTGGATTCACACCTCGTTCGATCAGGTGCTGGATGCAGTGGTGCATCATAACCGTTTTGCCCACGCGTCGGGCCCCATAAGCACCACCGACCTGCGAACCGATTTTTCTTCTACCAGGGGTATGAGCAGTTTAAAATAGTGGCGATGCATCTTGGTCCCGTAGAAATCGTCTATCCTGCCCTTTAGCCACCAGGGGTTTTCAAATTGTAGCCGGTCGTTGATTAGCTCCTCAGAAAATGGACTTAGTAATTTTACCTTAGGCATTCACAAATGTAAAAAATAAGATAAATCAATTTACCTTATATTTCACTATTTCGGCTTATAAGAAAATTTAGCTCTCACCTTTTCTTTATTTCCTCCTTCCAATGACCGGTAATTGGCAGCCCGGTATTTCAGGTCAACCGTGACCCAAAGGAGACAAATTGGCTGATTTAAACCTGGATATTTTCAAAATCCGGCCATTGTGACGCAAAAAACCCATCGGCATACTTTTCAAGTGTAGGGTAGGCGTAACATCAATCAAACGTGTTCAACCAAAAAAATAAAACTATGAGCTTGGTAAGATACAATGCGGGTGAGTACACCCCTACGTCGTTCAGCAGCCTGATCGACCGTTTTTTCAACGATTCACTGGTTCGTGCCGGCGGGTCGAGTTTCGTTCCTAAGGTGGATGTAGTGGAAGACGAAAAATCTTTCGCCATTCAGGTGGCCGTTCCTGGCATGAGCAAAGAAGATTTTAAAATCGACTTGAACGACAACCACCTCACAATAAGCGGTGAGCGCAAGTTCAAGACCGAAAAGAAGGAGAAAAACTTTCATTCGATCGAAACACAGTATGGCAGCTTTAGCCGTTCGTTCGCGCTTCCTGAAAATGTAGATACTCAAAACATTGCTGCGAAGTACGAAAAGGGCATCCTCGAAATAGTGGTGCCCAAAGACGAAAAAGAAGGCGCTGAAGACCTCCATTAAGGTAAGCTAACACACCAGAGAATAG
>JAAURZ010000022.1 GCA_012031955.1 Bacteroidia bacterium | reverse complement strand
TCTGAAGGAAGGTGTTTTTTATGAAAATGCCGAGCGCGAAAAAGTGAAGGACCTCGATACACTCCCGATGCCGGCCCGGCATAAAATCGATTTGCATCAATACCTTCACGCCTGGCGGCACGCACACGGTCAAAGCGCCGTGTCTGTTAGCACCATGCGTGGCTGCCCTATACATGCAAGTGGTGCAGCCGGGCAGTATACGGCTTAAGCTACCGAAGGCGGTCACCGGCAAAAGTGGCCGACGAACTGGCATTTATCAAGGAAGCATACAACCCCGACACCCTGTGGTTTGTCGACGATGTGTTCACCATCAGCCACAAATGGCTGCGCGAATTTGCCGGCGAGCTGCGCGCACGCAACCTGAAAATCCCGTACGAATGCATCACGCGCGCCGACCGGATGAACGAAGAGGTAGTACAACTGCTTGAAGAAACCGGCTGCTTCCGCGTATGGATTGGTGCCGAAAGTGGCTCACAAAAAGTAATCGATTTGATGGACCGTCGTGTAGACGTGCAGCAGGTGCGCAGCATGATACAACTCTCCAAACGTTACCACATCGAATCGGGCACGTTCATTATGCTGGGCTACCCTGGCGAAACCGAAGCCGACATTGAGGAAACCATCACGCATTTAAAAGCGTCGGACCCGGATCACTTCACGATTACCGTCGCCTACCCCATTAAAGGCACGGAGTTGTATGAGGAAATTGAATCCGACATACTCAACAGGCTGGATTGGTCAACGAGCAACGATCGCCAGGTGGATTTCAAACGGACTTACACGCGCAGGTACTACGACTTTGCCGTGAAGCGGGTAATCAGCGAAATGAACTCCTTCAAATCACGACGTCGGCCTTTGATTGCGCTGAAGCACAAGACCAAGTCGGCGCTGGCCCGCGTCGGCATGTGGTGGTACCGGAGGCAGCAAGCCGCACCGATGTTTACATCAACAACCGGAACGGATGCAGGCGGCTGATACAACTTCAAATGATTTTATGATGCGGTGGCAGAAGAATATGATTTGCTGCTCACACCTCGTGATCGCGCCGTGCGACAATTAGTGCGACAGAAAGTGAGCCAATACCTGACCTCGGGCACCCTGCTTGATTTTGGCGGCGGCACAGGCCTGGACCTGGAGTGGCTGATGGCCGAGGGTTACAGCGTTGAGTTTATTGAACCTTCGGAGGGCATGCGCGCCAAAGCGCGTGAAAGACTTGCCCGCAATCCATCGTGGACCGGTCGGGTCAACATTGTCGAAAAGTTTACTGATGTGTTTAGCTGGAGTGACCAGTCCCTGCCTGTTGCTTTGCCTGTCGACGGCGTTCTTATGAATTTCGCGGTACTCAACTGCATTCACAACCTCACGACATTGTTTCGTCAATTGTCGCTCGTGACCAGGCGCGGTGCTTACATCGTCGCGCTGATACTGAATCCTAACCCGCTCCACGTAATGAAACATAGTGTGCGTAACGCTATCGGTCTGTTGCTGGGAGCCGCCGCCGCACAGCAGGTGACGCGCTACCGGCATGCACGCCATCCCGTATTGATTCACTCCCTGCGAAGCATAAAACGGGCTACACCGCAGTTCACTAACGTACTGACTCAACCCATCCCCAACTCGGAATTCACGCTCATCGTATGGCAACGGCAATGAAGAAGATACTGAAACATTGGGCGTACGGCAGTGTCCATCCTGTCAACTTCCCGGCTTTTCGTTCACTGGCCAGCGGCATTCAAGAGTCCGTTCAATTTAAATCGGCAGGCTACACGCGCGACGTAAGCCTGGCGCATTGCATTGTGTCGCAGACACCCTTTAAGGTGGCAATCTATTTTCGTGATGGATGGGATGCAGCCATGCGCGGTGACGAAGAACTGCTCATCAGCCGGGGTAAAAAAAACTGGCGACCGCAATATTGAAATTGATAAGCGCCTCGACCAACCAAAGGGGACTGTAGTAATTTTTGACATTAAGACCGCCCGGTGCTTTCAGCCTTCTTGGCTGAGGCGATTCTTCCTGTCACGTTTATTCCTAAAGAAACGACGCATTTCAGCATTTGAAGGTGACGCCTACGCAGCCCTCTATTCCTATCCGCGCAGTGTGGTCGCTGTCTGTTTCAGCGAAAATGACTACTACAATATTTTCCCGATGGATTTCAAATGCCTTTGCTACGATGATGACCTCTGCATACTGGGGTTGCGCACAACTAACATCACCCTCAAAAAAATGATCGCTGCGGGAAAGGTCGTGATTGGCGACACAGACCGTGCTCCGTTAAAAACAATCTATGATCTTGGGAATCACCACAGCAGTACACCTCCCCCTGTCAGTGAATTGCCTTTCAAAGTCGGCGAAAGCAAGTTGTTCAAATTTCCGGTTCCAGCCTTCTGCGCGTCGTACATTGAGGTGGCGTTTTACCATAGCGAAGGGGTCGGCAGTCACACCCTGCTGATAGGCAGAATCATTCACCGCTCGCGGGCGGCCGAACCTCCGCATCACCTGTATCACTATCACTACTTTGGCCACATCGGCGCCGGCCACGAGTGGCTTTAAACCAACTAAATCCACTATCTTCAAGTGAAATGAATGCTCCTGGCCAAAGGTTTTTGAAGACGACCATAGCCCTGGTGCGCGACCGCAAGCAAGGGCTGGTCATTGCGTCCATGCTGGTGGTGCAGTCGCTGCTCGACTTCATCAGCCTCGCATCGTTTTTGCCGTTGTTGCTGGTAATAGCCAATCCGCCGTCGAGTGATAGCCTGCTCACCCGGTGGATACCAGACATGAGCGGTGGCCCGGCCGGCCGCACCTTCGTCATCGCCGTCTTTACGCTCGCCATCCTTGTGTTCTTTATCGTAAAGGCACTGTTTACGTGGACGGTCACCCGCAAAAAGCGACCTTCGCCTACAACGTGGCACACCAGGTGGCGTCGGGCATGGCAGATCGCTACATGCACATGCCGATGCAAGCACATTCCAACACCGACTTCAGCAAAGAACTCAACCGCGTGGTTAACCTCCCGATTTTTCTGGCCAACAACATCATCATCCCGCTCGGCACCATACTGTCCGAAGCCGTGGTTACGATTATGCTGCTTATCGGCGTGGCCGTTTACAATACCGAGGTTTTCTTGTTCATGCTTATACCATTTGCGCCACTCGCCCTGCTGCTCTGGCGCCAACGCCGGCATGCGCGTGTGGTAAGCCAGCAGTCGCGCGACGCCTACCCGGCGCTCACCAAGTTCGCCCTCCAAATAATTGAAGGTATCGGCGACATCCGTGTGTTCGGCAAGGAATCGTTTTTCAAGAAGCGGTTCAGTAGCGTGCATCATCAGCTTGGTCGCGTGTTTGCCAAAAGTCACAGCATACAGGTAGGCACCTCGCGCTTTACCGAGCTCATTGCGACAACCTGTGTGTGCTGCCTTATTTGGTTCTCGTTGTACTTTACCAATGCCAGCGACACCCTCGTGCTGCTCGGGCTTTATGCAGGGGCAAGTTTCAGAATCATACCTTCTATAAACAGGATACTGGCGGCTGTCACACAAATTCAATCCAACCGATACGTGGTGGATGAATTGTCGGCGTCAACTGACTTCGACAAATTGACGACGCGTTGCCTGAACCCGTCGTATTTCACAAGCAGTTCGCTTTGCGGCAGGCGTCGTTCGGCTACGATGACCGCGACATTCTGCGCGGAGCATCGCTCACAGTTCGTAAAGGCGAACGCGTAGCCGTGCTGGGGCCGTCCGGTTCGGGCAAGTCTACGTTGTTGTACATCGTGGTGCGTTTGCTGCGCGAGCGCCACGGCGCCTTCGAAGTCGACGACAGGCGTGTTGATGATCGCGCCTGGATGCAGCAGGTGAGTTTTGTGTCACAGCAGCCGTTGGTGTTGGACGCTTCACTTGTGGAAAATGTCGCGTTCGGTGTAGAGGCTGAGAAAATTGACTTTGAAAAAATAAAATACCTGTGCGAATTGCTCGGCCTGGCGTCGTGGATTGAAACGCTGCCTCAGAAGCATGACACACGCATTGGTGAGCGTGGCGCGCAAATTTCCGCAGGCCAGCGTCAACGCATTGCACTCGCTCGTGCCTTGTACAGCGACCGGCATGTATGCGTTCTTGACGAGGCAACCAGCAACCTTGATCAAACCACGGAGTTGATGGTGATGCGCCATCTCGCCGAACTTTCGCGCGCAGGCAAAACCATACTAATGGCCACACACAAGGAATCGCTTGTAGGCTTTTTTGATACCACTTATTATGTCGAGCATGGCCAGGTTGTCAAAGCGAAAAGTACAAGTACCGTGCATGATGGCGCTTAACCGACCTTGCTTCATCATCGTTTCACCCGGGTTTCCGGTCAGCGAAAACGACACTACATGTTTGCCGGCCCAACAGCAATTCGTTCGCGCGCTCAATAGAAATTTTCCGCACCTTCAAATACTGATCGTCACCTTGTTTCACCCGGATCACGATCGCATGTACCAATGGTTTGGCAACACGGTGCTGAGCATGGGCGGGCGGAGCTATGGAAAACTTCTGCGGCCGCTGCTTTGGCGGCGCGCTGTAAAAGAGGGAATCATCGGGGCTGTCGGTCTGCGCATTGAAGGCGTGTTGTCGCTTTGGTGTTCTGACAGCGCGTGGGTGGGGAAACAGCTTGCAAAGCGCTTGGGTGTGTCACACAAGTGCTGGATACTCGGGCAGGATGCGCGTGTCGGTAATTGGTTTGTGCGGCTGGTGCGTCCCGCCGCCTACAATCTCATTGCCCTGTCGCCCTTTCTTGCCGCCGAGTTTGAAAAGAACTATGGCGTCAGGCCCGCGCACCTGGTGCGAAACAGTGTGGACATACACAACTCCGCGCCCGTGGCTGAAACGCGCGATATCGACATACTCGGTGTGGGCTCGCTCACTACACTCAAGCAGTGGCACGTGCTCACAGAAGTTGTAGCAAGGCTAAGGGAGTCTCTTCCGTCCATAAAAGTGTGGTTGGCCGGCAAAGGTCCGGAGGCTGAACATATCAGGAAGGAAATCGCGCGGCGTCATCTCGATGGCAACATCACGCTTGCGGGCGAAGTGGAACATCGTGATGTGCTCGCCTTGATGCAGCGCGTAAAAATATTGTTACACCCTTCATCTTACGAAGGCTACAGCGGCGCGTGCCTGGAGGCGTTGCACGCAGGCTGCCACGTGGTAAGCTTTACAAAAGCGGAGGACCACCCGGTAAGACACTGGCATGTGTTGCGTGACGAAAAAGAAATGACGGCCACGTGTCTTGAGATTTGCAACACGAGACTGACTTTTCCAGCGAGCTTGTATTCAGTACCGACGAAGCTGCAAGCAATATGATGACGTTGTTTGAAGTCAGTCGGCCAGGGCCTGCATGATTCGCCTCGCCTGCGCATCAGCCGAAAAATGGTCCTCATAATGTCGCAGTATCTTTGCTCTCAGTTCTTTCACCGGAACCTGCAGGCAGGCAACAAGCTGCCGGCCCAGCGCCTTGCTGTCGCCTGGTGCGTACAACAGACCCAGTTCGCCATTTTTAGTAAGCATCCTGAATGACGGTATGTCGGTGAGCACGGGGTAACAGCCGCACGACATGGCCTCGCACACGGCGATGCCACTGCCCTCGTAGTGCGAACTTGAGATAATGTAGTTTACACTGTTGTACCATTCACCCATAGCTGCGTGACTTACCGGCCCGACGAAAATCACTTCGGACGCGATAGCCAGGTCGCGCGCCAGTTGCCGGCATTGGTCCAGTAACTCATTCTCTTGAAAGATCATGTACAACCGGCTGTCGCGATGGTCTTTCCACACGGATGCAAATCCGCTTATGGCGCACAACGGGTCTTTGTTGGCATCCAGCCGGCCCACCCACAAAAAATTCCTTTCGCCCGAAATGCCCTTAGCAGCACGTGCTATGTTATGGTCTGCACACCTGAATATCGAGGCGGAGCCAAACACCTCGTAAACCTTGCCGCGTTCAACAATGCCGGCCTCTGTCCACGGTTCGCTTATGCCGCTGGACGGAAATAAGAAAGCGTTCACCCACTTGTATGCCTTGCGCTGCATCCATCTTCTCACACCCCGGTAGGGCCGCTCGGCATGATGAACGAGAAGTATGCTGACGCCGGCGCCTAATTGAATGCGCAGCCACCACACCTGCCAGGGGAAAATGAAGCCATGCACCATAACGGCGTCCGGTCGTAGTTGCCTTACAAAGTTGTGGAAACGCCATGGCATCCATTTCGACCAAAAACCCAGGGGCTGAAAATGATAGTGCACACCGTCACGTGTGAGCGCACCCCGGTAGTTGATGTGGTAAATCGCGTGCACCTCTGCATGCTTCGACAGCGCTTTGATTATAACGGTAAAAAATGCGATACGCGAGAGCCAGGCTAGCGGATCTTTGAAATCTCTGACGTAGCTGTATGACAGGTTCACGATGCGCACCATGGTGGTCAAGATACCCAAAACTTACGTGTCAAAAGATTTTTATATTTAGGAATGAACATACGGTCAGAATCTTTCCTGAACCTGGTGGTGATCGCCTTGTTTCTCGCGCTTGGATTGAACGGTGCCTTTCATCACGAAGTCTGGCTGGACGAATCTCATCACTGGCTCATCGCCCGCGACAGCAACACCATCGGCGAGCTTGCATACCACCTGCGTTACGACGGGCATCCCATACTTTGGAACATCATTTTGTTTGTGATCACGCGTTTTACACAGCAGGTTGTGTGGATGCAAGTCGTTCACGTGTGTATAGCCTCTGCCGCGGTAGCAGTATTTCTTGTGAAGGCACCTTTTTCACGCTGGATAAAATATCTCTTCGTTGCCGGCTATTACCCATTTTATGAGTACAGCCTCCTCAGCCGAAACTATTCTATTATTGTGTTGCTGTTGTTCGTGGTGCTGAGCCTGGATGGCGCAAAGTCGGGGCGCGCAAGCCTGGTGAAAGGGTTTTGCCTCGCGCTGCTCGCCAACACGCATTTACTCGGACTCATTTTGTGTGCGGCTTACTTCGTATCGTGGTTTTACTATACCTACGCTCAAAAAGCATGGTCGGCAGCGACCGTGGCAGCGCTTGCGCTCGCGGTGACAGGCTGCGTGACGGCTGTCATTCAAATCATTCCACCCGCCGACTCGCCGCTGGTCACACACTGGCCGATGGGTAGCATGGCAGGCGAAAACTTTCGTCGCGCGCTGGCCATGCCCGTAAAAAGTTTTATTCCGTTTCCCGACATAACACGCCGCGACTACTGGAATGAATACCTGCTTGTCGACTATGCCAGGCCTTTGTCGGCCATCATCTCCGTGCTCTTGCTCGCGTGGCCGGCGCTTGCGTTGTCCCGCAGCCGGCGTGCTGTCCTCTTCTTCTACCTTACGCTGGGCGCCATGCTCTTGTTTTTCTTCATGGCCAACATTGTAGCAGCGCGGTACTTCGGTATTCTTTATGTCGCATTCATTGGCGCGTTGTGGATTCAATACGCCGACGTAGTGAGCAGGCCCTTTGTACGTTCGCGCCGCATCGAGATGATCAACCGGCGCACGTTCCACCTGGTGTTGTCTTGCATCCTCGTCATTCACGCGGCCGCAGGTGTGGTCGCGTACGCACTCGACGTGATGCGGCCGTTCTCCAGCTCGCGATCGCTTGCGGCGTACGTGAGCCAGACGCCGCCTGCCGCGCTGGTGATGGAAAATTGTCGTTACGCATCGGCGCTGAGCTACACGGGCAGCCAGGCGTACTTTCTGCAGCAACAGCAATGGGGCAGCTATTGTCAATTTCATCAACTGGAATCACCCTATCCGCAAGCCGTACTCGTGGCGAGGCTTGAGGAGTTTTTGAAACAGCATCCGGAAGGCGCCTGGTTCATCCACTATGAAAGGCTTGAGCCGTCTGTTCTTGCAGGCTCGCACCTGCAATTCGCCACAGCCTTCGATCCGTGCGTAATCGATCATGAGAATTTCATCGTGTACCGTCTGATACTTTCCGGTAGCGCAGAAAACTGACAACGCCCATTCGCTGTAACGCGTGCTGCATGGATACCTGCAACACGCCCGCGCCATATTGCAGGGCGGACAGGAAGCCGATTGACGAAGCTTCGGGAAAGTAACGGGTAGGACATGTAATTTCGGCGATCGGAAATCCGGCAATCAAAATTTGTGAAAGCAGTTGATTGTCGAAAATAAAGTTGTTGCTGTTTGCTTCAAAGTCGATCGCACGCAACACAGCACTGTCGAATGCGCGGTAGCCCGTATGGTACTCCGACAGTTTGGCTCCGGTGGCCAGGTTCTGAAAGAATGTAAGGAACCTGTTGGCTACATATTTGTATCGGGGCATGCCACCCTTCAATGCTCCCCGTCCCAGAATCCTTGACCCAAGCACCACCGGGTACACATTGTTAGCGATGAGATACACCATGCTGGGGATGAGCTGCGGTGTATACTGGTAGTCCGGATGCAGCATCACCACGATATCAGCCTCAAGTTCGAGCGCCTTCCGGTAGCATGTTTTCTGGTTGGCGCCATAGCCGGCATTGGCCGGGTGGCTGATACAATGGCTGATGCCCAGCGACCGGGCAATCGACATAGTATCGTCTGTGCTCCCGTCGTCTGTAAGAATAACTTCGTCGACTATATCGAAAGGAATTTCGTCGTATGTGTTCTTTAGCGTGCGTCCCGCATTATAGGCAGGCAACACCACCACGATTTTTTTTCCTTTCACCATACTCATTAAAAGTAATCAATTATTGAAAACCCATTGTTTCATCTGGGCAGAATCAAAATGCGGGGGTGCGAAGTCGCGAATAAAGTGACAAGGCGAGCCTCGCGTGCTGGTCTGTTTTGAAAGGAAGCGCTATCTTTCCTAGTGAAATAGGAATGATGAAGAAAGTATTATTATTCAATCCAAGGGCGGGCACGCACGTCAATATCATCCCCAACGCCATCTTGGCGATCGCCGCATCGATCGAGGGGCTGGCTGAGTACGTGATCGTTGACGGCAACCAGGAAAAAGACCCGTTGTCGAAGATGATGAACCTGCTCGCTACAGGGGAGTTTGATTTTTTGCGAGCACTGTAATGCCTGGCCCGCAGTTAAAGCAGGCCATACCATTTACGAAAGCCATCCGCGGCCGCTTTCCCTTGTTAAAAATAATTTGGGGCGGGTATTTCCCTTCAAACCACCCAAACGTGGTGATCAAATCGGGATATGTGGACGTGGCGGTCAATGGTCCCGGCGACAAAGCTTTTCCTGCGGTACTGCATGCATTATCTAACGGGAACGACCTGGCAGACATCAACAACATTATTTATTTGAAAGACGGTCTGGTGGTAAAAACACGCAAGGACCAGATCTATGAGCAGGATGAACTGCCTCCTTTGCCGTACAAAACGCTCAATCGCTTTTACCCCATCGAAAGATTTCTCGGCAAAACCTACCTCGCGCGCGCACTGCCGCATATCACTCCAGCATAGGGTGCCCATTCACGTGTTCCTTCTGCGGCGTGGTGCCGATTTTCGAAGCGCGCTGGAAAGGAAAGTCGGCCGCCAACATATATAAAGACCTGAAGTTTCTGAAAGAAGCACACGGTGCCGATTCATTTCAATTCCACGACAACAACTTTTTCGTGTCCGAAAAAAGATCCGTTGAATTTGCTAACCTCATCGCGCCGGAAAAAATGAAGTGGTGGGCAGAAGGCCGTATAGATACGATGGATAAATTTTCCGATGCCTCGCTGCAGGCCATCGCAGACTCGCATTGCTCGATGATCTTCTTTGGCGCCGAGAGCGGCAACAACAACCTGCTACACCTGATGGACAAGGGTGGCAAGCAGGACGGCGAAAAAATCCGGTCCTTTGCGGCGCGCATCAAAAAATTCGGGATTATCCCCGAGTATTCCTTTGTATTGGGACTGCCGGCTCCTACCGAAGACCAAGTGTGGCAGCAGATTCACGACGAGATCGCCTTCATTAAAGAGATCAAAGAAATTAACCCGTACACGGAAATCGTCATTTACATTTTTACACCTGTGCCTACCGAAGGGTCGGACCTTTACAATAATGCGATGTCGAAAGGCTTCTCCTTCCCCGCCACGCTCGACGAGTGGATGCAACCGCAGTGGCTCAACTTCGACCTGCATCGTGAATTTCTCACACCCTGGCTTAAGCCGGAAATGATCCGCTACATCCACGACTTCGAGACCGTAGTACACGCGCAATACCCCACCGTTTCCGACTACAAGCTTACGGCATTGCAGCGACGCTGGATCAAACTGGCGTCAGGCCTTCGTTACCGGAGTAATGTATTCAGCTACCCCTGGGAACTGAAAGCGCTCATGAAGTACTGGCTCAAATACCGTCAACCGGAAATACAAGGGCTTTGATGAAGTTGCCCTGGTCACGCAAGCAAGCGCCGAAGACGTTGTCGGCGCGCGAGGGTTACGACAAGTGGGCCGCCACCTATCAGCACGAATCCAACCCCATTAAAGTCAGCTCCGATGAATGCATTCGCAGGCTACTGCCGGAACTTGCCGGCAAGTCCTTTCTCGATGTAGGGTGCGGTGCCGGCGTATTTTGCAAGTATGCGGAAGACGCAGGCGCATCGTCGATTATGGGTGTTGACCTGTCGCCCGAGATGATCCGTGTGGCAGGAAACGTATGTACCCGAACAACCTTCCAGGCTGGCGACCTGCAAACATTGCCGTTGGAACAACATGCATTCGATGTGGTAGTAGCGGGCCTCGTGTTCGGTCATATCCGTGACCTGGACGCGGCGCTGAGTAACGTGCTTCGCGCCATAAAGCCGGGCGGCTGCGCGGTGATCACCGACTTTCATCCATACCTTACGCTTACCCAGGCGCATCGCACATTTGTTGACAAAGCAACCGGAAAGTCGTTTGCCATCGAACAACATCTTCATCTCTTTCAGGACTATGTGCGTCTTTTCAACAAGCATGGCTTCATCCTCCGCAACCTCGAAGAGCCACAGTGGCAAGGCAAGCCGGTAATATTTGCGTTGAAGGCGATAAGACAAACCTCATGAACCTGCTGCTGAAAGGATTGCTGTGGATGGACGGCGCGCGGCTCGCAGATGTTGATGTAAAACTCCGGCAAGGGCGCGTCGCAGAAATTGGCAAGAATCTTTCTGGCTCGGGGGAGCGTGTGGCTTCACTTTGGAAACCACTATCTCTACCCTGGGCTGATCAATGCGCACGATCACCTTGAGATGAATCTATACCCACGGCTTGGACGTCCGCCGTACACGAACTTCACGCAGTGGGCCACCGACATCAGGCAGCCCGATGAGTCGCCGGTAAAAGAAATTGAAGCGATACCGATCGGCGACCGGCTCTTATGGGGTGGCATCAAAAACCTGATATCAGGTGCAACCGTCGTGGTACACCACAACCCGTGGCAGCGGCAACTGGGGCGGCATGAGTTTCCTGTGCTGGTCCCAAAAAAAATCGCGTGGACACACTCGCTCACCTATCACAACAAAGTCCGAAAGCCCTGGCTTTCCGGCTCGAACATACCTTTCGTGATGCATGCCGCCGAAGGAACAGATGACGCCGCGGCGCGCGAGTTCTTCAAGCATCAGCCGAAGTTCGACTTTGCCGTCCTTGTTGGGAATTGAAACGATTTCGGCGTTCGGAATTGTCCTGTTCCGCGACCCGGCAAAG
>JAAURZ010000021.1 GCA_012031955.1 Bacteroidia bacterium | reverse complement strand
TTGTAGTCGTCCACCTGGTCTGGGTACGTGTACGGTTAAAGGTGCGGCTGCCGGAGTTGAGCAGGTTGTCGGTTTGGCTGTGTTCCACCCCTCGTTCGCCGCGGTTGTTAGCATGGCTTCGGTGTCATTGTTGAGTCGCGATTCAGGCACGCCGTACCAAGCCTGGTAGGTGCGCTCTTTTCCACCGAAAACGATGGCCTTAACGAGCGTTTTTCCTCCATAATAACCGGCCGACAAATAATATGACTGCAGGTCGGACGATGCACGATCGATAAATCCGTCGGAAGCGATCCTGGATATGCGCCCGTCGACGATCCAGTGGCTACGAAGCAGACCCGTGCCAAAGCTCAGCGAATGTCTTCGTGTATTGAATGAACCATAGGCGTTGGCAACTTCAGCATAGGGGTCCGCGTTGCGGGTGTTGGTTTGCATGTTGATGGTGGCGCCAAACGCGCCGGCGCCATTGGTAGAGGTGCCAACGCCGCGTTGTATCTGTATGCTTTGCGACGACGCCGCGATGTCGGGTATGTCGACCCAAAACGTACCGAGCGACTCGGCATCGTTGTACGGAATGCCGTTGATGGTGACGTTGATACGCGTGGCGTCGCTTCCGCGAATGCGTATGCCGGTATAACCGACGCCGGCACCTGCATCGGAGGTGGTTACTACCGAAGGCGTCCAGTTCAGCAGAAAGGGCAGGTCTTGTCCAAAGTTCTGCTTCTGAATAGCCTGCTTGTCGACCGTGGAATAGGTAGATGGTGTTTTGCCATTGGCGCGTGTGGCTGTTACCACCACCTCATCGGTCACGATTACATCCTCGGTCATCACAATGTTGATTTCGGTGTCGGCGTTCAACGTCAGCGGCATCACCACGTCGGCGAAGCCGAGGAACTTCACACGAAGCTGGTGGTCGCCTGCCGGCACATTCGCCATGGTGAACCGCCCGAACGTGTCGGTCACGTCGTACAACCGGGTTCCTTCCAGTTGCACAGTGGCGCCTTCCAGCCTCTCGTTAGAGTTTGCCGCGCGTACGTTGCCCTGAATGGCGTACTGTGCCCACAGGCTCGGTGCAACAAAGAGCGCGGCGATTGTCATTAAAAATTTAAACATGATTAAAGTTGGTTTAAACCTGCAGCAGTACAGGGGAATACAACCTGCGTACGTTTTAACCTTGCCTCCCTTCGGCCGCATTACCGGCATCAGGTTCAATGGGTATAATCTCAGCCCGTTATATTAAGGCACCCCCTTGGGACGGCGCATGACCGATTCCGAGTGTAAATGTAAGCACCATTAAGCTATGGTCGCAAGTTTTTATGCACCGAGGATGGATTTAGATTACAACCTTCTATTTTTGAGGATGTTCAAAGCAACGGTTAACGAGAAGACATTCGCCATCGAGCACATCGACGACAGTATCAGTGTTGATGGGCAGCCGATAGGCTGGGATATTGTAAGACTGGAGGACCGGCATTTTCACATTCTGCACAATAACCAGAGTTTCCGCGCCGAGCTTGTGTCGGTGGATGAAGCGGCGCACACCGTGATCGTGAAGATCAACAACAGGCAACACACGGTGTCTGTCAAGAATAAGTTCGACCTGCTGCTCGAACAAATGGGGATGACTTCCGGCGCATCGAATAAGGTGAACAGCGTGAAGGCGCCGATGCCCGGGCTGATCATTGATTTAAAGGTGAAAGAAGGCGACACCGTAAAGCAGGGGCAACCGCTACTCATTCTTGAAGCGATGAAGATGGAGAACATCATCAAGGCCCACGGCGACGCTGTTGTGAAAGTCGTGAAGGTAAAAAAGGGTGAGAGTGTGGAAAAAAATCAGACGTTGATTGAATTCTGATTCACGTGCCAATGCCTTAACCTTCGTTGGATGGGTCTAAAAATCTTTGTTCTTCTTCCCCAAATCTTTTCTATACGGAAAATCCTCGGCATATTTGCGGGATTTATCATACTATCATCCTTTAGAAAACAGGAGGCATGTGGTCTTGATACCTCAAAAATCGCATCAGGCTCGAACCTAACCCATGAACTTGTCCACCGCCCAACATACCAAACAGTTTCAAGGCGGCACGACATTCGGACTTATTGAAAGATGAAATATAAAAGGATACTTCTGAAGCTGAGTGGCGAGGCCCTGCAGGGTTCTGGCAAAACCACCAACATTGACCCTGCGGTGCTTGAACAATATTCTGACGAGATAAAGGCGATCAAAGAACAGGGCGTTGAAGTCGCTATTGTTATCGGCGGCGGCAACATATTCCGCGGGGGGCAGGCAGAGGCGCTGGGCATAGACCGGGTACAAGGCGACTACATGGGCATGCTGGCCACCGTCATCAACGCCATGGCCTTGCAAAGCGCGCTCGAGCGCCACGGCATGTACACCCGCCTTATGGCTGGCATCAAGATGGAACAGGTTTGTGAACCCTTTATCCGACGGCGTGCCATACGCCACCTGGAAAAAGGACGGATCGTGATCTTCGGCGCCGGTATTGGCAACCCTTATTTCACCACCGACTCCACCGCCAGCCTGCGCGCCATCGAAGTGCAAGCCAGCGTAGTATTGAAAGGCACCCGTGTTGACGGCGTATACACGAAAGACCCCGAGAAATATTCCGACGCCGTGCGCTATTCCAGGCTTACGTTCCAGGAGGCTTACGAAAAAAATCTCAACATCATGGACATGACGGCGTTTACGTTGTGCATGGAAAACAATCTGCCCATCATCGTGTTCGACATGAACAAGAAAGGCAACCTGTTGAGTGTGGTGAACGGCGAGGGAGCGGGCACCCTGATCAGCTAGGCAAAACATTTTACACACTGGCTATTTATATTAAATTAGCGTATCACTAATAAAGACATACCTATGGACGAGATTCAATTGTACCTCGACGAAGCGCGCGAATTGATGTCTAAGGCCATTGCACACGTAGGGAACGAACTGGCCAAGATCAGGGCAGGCAAAGCCAACCCTTCCATGCTGGACGGTGTGCAGGTGTCCTACTATGGCGCCATGTCGCCACTCAACCAGGTATCTTCAATGACCACGCCCGACGCGCGCACGATCTTTATCAAACCATGGGAAAAAAGCCTGATCGCGGAAATTGAAAGAGCGATCATGAATGCAAACCTGGGCCTTACACCACAGAACGATGGCCAGCAAGTGATTATCAATATCCCCATGCTCACAGAAGAACGACGCAAGCAGCTTGTAAAACAGGTGGGCCAGGAGTGTGAGCACGGCAAGGTAAGTGTGCGCAACATCCGCAAAGATACCAACGAACAATTGAAGAAAATCAAAGGCGTGTCCGAAGATGAAGTCAAGAACGCAGAAGAAGAAGTTCAAAGGCTTACTGATGATTTCATCAACAAGATTGACGGCCTTATGAAGAAGAAGGACGCCGAAATAATGACTGTGTAGGCACCTGACAAAATAATCTGACATTCTTATGTATATTTGTAACGTGATGCTTGATCAAGCCTCTTCCCGCATGGGAACGTAATCAGGTAAAAGAATGAAAGGCTGTCTCAAAAGGGCAGCCTTTTTTACTTGCCAAAACACAAGCAACTCAAGCTGCTAAAACAATTGGCCGGGATTGACTATTTTTAGATTCATCTCGACGCTATGGAACCCCAAACTTTCGGACAGCGCGTAAAACGCGCAGCAAGAAAAACGCTAAGGCTCGCCATCATGGTCATCATTCTTGGCGGCATCATCCTTTTCAGCTTCTACTATTGGGCTGTGTATGACGAAGGCGTGCGCGCCGGCATGGTACTGCGTGTAAGCAAGAAGGGCATGCTCTTTAAGACCTATGAGGGCCAGTTGAACCTCAACACGTTTGGCGCGCTTAAGGGCACCAGCACCATGGCCGAGTCGTTCGACTTTTCAGTAACCGACGAGCAGGTGGTGAAAGAACTGGAGGCAGTCGCGCTCAGCGGCGAGCGCGTAAACCTGCACTACATAAAGCGCTACGTGGCCTTCCCCTGGCGCGGCGACACCAAATACTTTGTGACCAAAGTAGAACGGCTGGAGGGCGCTCAACCCAACACGAATGAAGAAAGAAAATTCCCGTAGCGGCACACAGTTGCGGATTTTCCTTGTAATCGTTGTGGCACAGTTTTGCGGTACTTCACTTTGGTTTGCCGGTAACGCCGCTTTACCGCAGCTCGAATTAATGTACCGCTGGCCTCTCAACGCACTAAGCTGGCTTACAAGTCTGGTGCAGTTTGGGTTTATATCGGGCACGCTCCTTTTTGCAATCGTCGGCCTTGTCGACAAAATTTCTCCATCCAAATTGTTCTTTGCATGCAGCTTGCTGGGCGCACTGGCCAATGCCACGGCACTGCTTCAACCATCGAGTTTCGCGTTGGCGCTGACGAGCCGGGCACTTACGGGATTTTTTCTGGCCGGCATCTATCCGGTCGGCATGAAGATCGCTGCCGACTGGCAAGAACATGGGACTGGGCCATTGGCTTGGCGCGCTGGTAGGCGCCTTAGTACTCGGCACAGCATTTCCACACGCCCTCAGGTTGATACCGCAGTTTACGCAAGCTCAGTTTCTGATGGCGGGCGTTTCGGTGCTGGCGGCCACCGGCGGAACCTTCATGCTGGTGCTTGTGCCCGATGGTCCGTTTCGAAAAATGGGTTCTTCATTTTCCTTTTTGGCCGTGCGCAAAGCTTTCAATATTGGCGAGTTCAAGTCGGCTGCCTTCGGCTACTTTGGCCACATGTGGGAACTGTACGCTCTCTGGGCGTTCGTTCCCTACATTATTCAGCAATACGCAACACCTGATTACATTACCAGACGGACGTTGCTCATCTCGGAACCACTCATGGCATTTTTGATTCTTGCTTCAGGCGCGGTGGGATGTGTAGCCGGCGGTAAGCTGTCGTTGCGGATCGGAAGCAGCAAGGTTGCTTTCATTGCCTTGCTTGTATCCGGATTCTGCTGTTTGCTAAGTCCCTTGCTTTGGCTTCTGCCGCCGTTGCTGTTTCTTCTGTACGCATGTGTATGGGGTTTCGCTGTTGTGGCAGACTCACCGCAGTTCTCAGCGTTGGTGGCGCGTAGCGCGCCTCCGGAAGTGCGCGGGTCGGCCATTACCATCGTCACTGGCATCGGGTTTGCGATCACCATCGTGAGCATACAATTGCTCGCAACAGCGGGTTCATATCTTGGCACCAACCGTTTTCTTCTGTTGTTGCCCGGGCCGGTATTTGGGCTGCTGTATCTGCGCAAAATGGCCTTCAAAAAAAGTGCTTCATGAAAAGTCTGTACTTGTTAAGTGGGCTTGGCGCCGATCATCGTGTTTTCGATTTTCTCGAGTTCGGCGACTTCAGTACGAAGCCGGTTGAATGGATAAAACCAGGAAAAGATGAATCCATACAATCATACGCGCGACGGCTCGCGGAGCAGATAGACGATGCCAACCCGATATTGATCGGATTGTCGTTCGGCGGCATGATGGCGGTGGAGTTGGCGAAGATCATAAGTGCCAGCGGCGTGATCCTGTTGTCGTCGGCGCGCGACAAGCATCAACTGCCGGCGTTCAACCGTGCGATTGCTCCCTTCAACCTGGTGCAGTGGCTACCGCCGCGACTGCTTAAACAGCCAAACCTGGTACTGCACTGGCTGTTCGGACTTGAAAGCAAGCAGGAGAAGAAATTGCTGAAAGACATTCTACAGGATACTGACGATGATTTTCTAAAATGGGGAATTTCGCAGGTGCCTCAATGGACTAACACCGATGCGACACCTAACCTGATACAGATACATGGCAAGTCAGACCGGGTTTTCCCGCACCGGCAGGGCGATTACCTGGTGGATGATGGTGGGCATTTCATGGTCGTGAACCGCGCCCCGGTTGTATCGGCGATGCTTGCGCAAGCGCTCCGGACGCTTACTGGTTCAGAAAGCGGTCGAGGTTCTCTTTAAAACTTTCGCTTATCGGTATGGTGGCATTGCCAATGGTGATGCGTGATTTCCTGATGGACACTATTTTGTCGACGGCAACGATAAAGGATTTATGCACGCGGACAAACTTGCTGCCGGCCAGTTTTTCTTCAATTCCTTTCATGCTCATGCGCGTTATCACAGGCCGCGGCGACGAGGCCAGGAATATCTTGATGTAATCTTTCAAGCCCTCAATATGTGTGATGTCGCCCAGCATGATTTTTAACGAGACTGTAGTCGGCGTTCACAAAAATATGAGTGAGTACTTCTACTTGTGTTGGCGGCATGCGGGCGGGTGCATGCAGTTTGTCGTAGGCTTTGTTAACAGCTTTCAGAAATCGCTCGAAGGGCACAGGCTTAAGCAGGTAGTCCACCACATCGAGGTTGAAGCCCTCGAGTGCGTACTGCTCATAGGCAGTAATGAAGATGACAAGCGGGGGTTGTTTTGAAAACGACTGCAAAAACTGGATGCCCGAGATGCCCGGCATCTGAATATCCAGGAACATAAGATCAACCGGTTGCGCGCGCAAGGCATCGCCTGCTTCGGCGGCATTACTGCAGCGTTTTACCAACTTCAAGAAAGGCACCTTCCGGATGTTGTCTTCCAGCAGGTCGAGCGAAAGCGGTTCGTCGTCTACGGCGATACAGTTGATCATCGGAGTATGAGTTTGAGTTCTGCCACATACCAGCCGTCGCCCGTTGTGTAGGTGTGGAGTTCGTGCATGTCTTTGTAAAGCAGGTTGAGCCGGCGCCTTACGTTCTGCAAGCCGATTCCCGAACTGCTGTCTTTTGTTTCGATGTTCACCGGGTTAAACTTGTTCTTAACCATAAAATGCAGCGTGAAGTCCGTCATTCTGAGTATGACCAGTATAATGGGCCGGCCTTCTACCCCGATGCCATGTTTAAATGCGTTTTCCACGAAGGGGATCAACAGCATTGGTTCGATGTTCAATTCCGCATTTTGAATTTCCGCGCTAAACTCAATCTCTGCTACCTTTCCGTAGCGCAACTTTTGCAAGTTAATGTAGTTTTCCAGGTAGTGGACTTCGTCTGCCAGGTTCACCCTCCGATCACCATTCTGGTATAGGGAGTAACGCATGAGTTGCGAAAGTTGTATGATCATCGGCTCCAGTTCGTCTGATTTTTTTCTCGCCAGCGATGCCAGGCTGTTTAATACATTGAACATGAAGTGTGGGCTTACCTGCGAACGAAGAAAAGAAAGTTCGGACTTGAGTTGTTCATTTTCAAAGTTCCTTTTTTTTCGCGATCGACTTTTCCCTTGTCTTGCATGAGTCGAAACGCGAGGCTAAGGGAAAAGATGAAGAAAAAGTTGATGGACCCCATAAAGAACGGGGGCCTCAGCATTATGGGGTTGGGATGACTCCACAGACGTATGCCATAGCCAATGCCCAGGTACAAAAAGAAGGCGAAGACCACTGCGGGTACATACCACCGCCATCCGCGCCGGCTCAACAGACCGGGTACAAGAAAATATACGTTGGCATAGAAAAAGACCACAAGCAGCAGGTTGGTGGCGAGGCTTTCGATAAAAATAAACTGTGGGTCTATGCGCACTTGTCGTCCTCCCACCGGTGGAGGACGAAACACGGCGGAGTCTCCTGGCGGTGGCTCGCGTCTGATTTCGAATTCCGGTGGCTCTGGTACTGAGTCGCGGTAGATGACATAACCACGCCGCTCGGGGCCGGAAAACATGACGGACACCGGGCGCGAAAAAAACAAAAAGGGGAACAAGAAGATTATCGCCCAGCCACTCACGTGAAGGACGACAATCCAATATCTTGTTGATAATGGCTTTCTTAAACATGGTTGGCTCTGATCCCTGTTTTGAAAGACACTAATCTAGAGACTAGTTGTCTTCATCGTAGTCGTCGTCGGGTTTGAATTCCCAAATATCATCAAATCTTTTTGTACCATTCTGGCCGATGCCTACAAAAGCCCTGCTCTCGAGTACAAACGCCGACGCTACGCTGCGTGCCGATCCTTCGAAGGTTGTCTTCTGCGTCCACTCTCCTGTTTCAGGGTCGTATTCATACACGGCATTGTCGAGCGATCCCGAAGAATTAATACCCGCTACGATATAGCCTTTTCCATTCAAGGTAAAATGACGAACGCATCGTAACGTCTCACTGCATCGGTAAACTCGTCGTAGTACGCTTCCTCATCGTCCGGTTTCAAATCCGTCCATCCGCCTGACTCGGGGTTGAACGACCAGAATGCCGAGAGGGTAAGTCCGTTGTTACGTCCGGTGCAGAGGTAAGCGGTGTTATTGATAATGAAAGCAGTTCCCTCTTCAAGTTTATCGCCAGGGTAGCTGACTATTTCAGTCCAGGTGTCCGTAGCTGGCGTGTACGACCAGAAGTCGCTGTTATAGTTGTCGCCGTCGTAGCCGGTGCCCACGTACCCGACTGACCCGATGGCGAACGAGATCGCGTTGTATCGCGCCGAGCCACCGAAGTCGTTGACTTGCGTCCATTCATTGGCGTCGGGGTCATACATCCAGAAGTCGCTGAGCTCTTCTGTATCCAGGTCGCGGTTGTAGCCGACGCCCACGTAGGCCTTGCCGTCGATACTGAAGGCTGCGGCTCGTTCGCGCGGCGTGCCCGGAAAAGATTTTTTTGCCACCCAGTAGCCACTGCTGTTGTTGTACATATAGAAGTCCGACAGGTAGTCGTCGCCATCGTAGCCAAGCCCCACGTAGACGTCGTCTCCGATGGTAAAGGTTACCGCGCCAGACCGCGGGCGCCTTTGAACGGCGTCACTTTGGTCCAATTGCCAATCACTTCGGTGTCGTCGGTTGTTTCATCACATGCAATCGCCAGCAACAGAAAGCACAGCAGCAGCAGGGTTTTTGATTTACTTATCATGTTCATCCTTATCAATTATTTAGGGTGGCGTAGTACAAATACAGTTTGGTGGCGTAGTCGTAAGAGCGCGCGTGCAAGAACACTCTGTTGAGCGTGCCTACCAGGTCGGCATCACTTTGGATCAATACAAGCGCATTCTCATTGAATTCTTCTGTGGCCAGCTTTTCTTTCACAAAAGCAGTCACATCGAGCAGATAGTATGAATCCCGTCCCAGGCTTACATCTTCAACAAGCACGGCGCCTGTCGACGATTGCTGGTAGAAATCGTTGCGCTTGTCCACCTGGTCGACATACAGGGTTGCGGGCAGAGGCATTGTGCCGTCGAATGATTTTCGAACGGGGAATAATTGCAATTGCGCTTTCACGATGTACATGTTCTCTACCGACTTAAGCGTTTGCAGATGCGGAAAATCGACACGTATGGCCAGGCCGGTGCCGCTCTGTATGAACGACATGCCCGACGTGCTGTCTGAAGAAAGACGACTTTCGCCTGTGGCAAGCGACTCTGTAATTAAGTTTTTCGCAGGCGTGATATTGGTAAAATAGTATGCTACCGACGTGGTGTTGTCGGCACTGATGGGCATTGACACAAACTTTTGCTTTACGGGGGTCACCGACTTATCGCGATAGTATACACGCAGTTCACTCTTCAGCGTAAAGCCCATTATGCTGCCGGACGATGTGTTGTCCGGCACCAGTGCCATGCCCTTTATATATTTTCGAAACTCTTCATTGCTCGACACCTTGCTGTCGCCCGTTATAATTTTGGTGTAGAGGTCCAATCCGAGATGGTCGGACAATACGATTTCGAGGGAGTCGTCGCGATTGGGCTTAGGTGAAAACGTGACGGTGCTCAGCGGATCTTGCTCGAAACTAAAATAGTCGGTGGCAAGCAGATACCCGGTTTCTCCCGGTTCAATCGTTTCAGTCACCTGGTGCACGGCGAGTGTGGTGCTGGCGGTTGTGTCATAAAACGAATATCCATCGTAATACAACACGAGCGCGGCGTAGTCGAACGCTGTGGTAGCCTCATCGATCACATCAATGTCGCTCGCATCGAATTGAAAAAACGGGGTAGCCGAAACAGAACCCAACTCCTCATCGTCATGATACCCCACCAGGATTCTCCCGGCATTCCCCGTCAGGATGGACTCGACCTTAATTGTAGACAGCGATACGGTTGCTGAATCTACCACTGACACATCGACAACCGGCTCTTCAAAAAAGTCGGCACCGATTTGTGTAGCTTCGCTTGTGCAGGCAACCGCACCGGAACAACAACAGGCTATACTTCATCACACTCATACACGCTCTCATCATGACAACGGCAAAGACCTCACGCGCGACGAATCCGGAAATGAAGTAGATGAACTCTGCCATTACCGCGACGAAAGCGCCTTGTACGCATACCAGATGCCGCAACCCGCTCTCTACGCAACTTTGGTTGTTTGTCGCTGGCCTGCGTGCATTGGTGGGCACATCCGGCCGGTAGGTCTTAATAATTTCCACGCGCGCAAAGCCACAGCTAAGTTTCCGTTTTCAATGTTTATGAAGAATGGATTTCCTGTTTGGCTCACCTTGCTCGGCTGTGTGATGGGTGGCGCAGCGGCAGCGCAAAATGTGAGCACCTCGCCGTACTCTATTTATGGCCTCGGATTGTTGTACGACAACGCTTCGGCGTTGAATCGCGGGCTCGGCGGTACGGGCATCGGGCTGCGGGATTCATACTTTCCCAACCATGCCAACCCGGCGTCCTATACAGGCATTGCGTCGCATATTACGCATATGTATGAGGTTGGCTTCTACGTAGAGGGCAACCGTTTCAGCACCAGCTCGGCCAGCGCCAGCCAATCGGCCGGCAGCCTCACCAACCTTAACTACTGGTTTCGGTTTTCCCGCAGGTGGGCATCCACATTCGGGCTCACGCCCTTCAGCAGTGTTTCATACAACGTGGCCTCGCAGCAGGAACTTGGAACCGCCACGAGCACAGACTACCAATATGACGGATCGGGCAATATATCGCGACTATATTGGGGCAATGGCTTTGCAATCACCAAGCGCCTTTCTGTCGGGTTGAACACGTCATTCCTTTTCGGGTCCATCAACAAACATGAAACGCTGGCGGCGAACTCAAGTCAAAACGGACTGCTGTTCGAAAACAAGATCACGGTGCGCAAATTCAATTTCGACGCGGGCGTTCAATATGAGGTGCCGATAAACAAGAGTAAACTGGTAGTTGGTGCAACTGTCGACAATGGATTCAAGGCCGAGGGGACTCAGGACTATATTTTGGTAGACACGAGCTACGATACGTTAGACGCCACTACGGGTGCACCTGTCTACTACACATACCCTTCCAGCTATGGTGCCGGTCTTTCATTTCAGTCAAAAAGATCGATCGTCGCAGGCGATCTGAAATTTTCGCAATGGTCGCGAGGCAACTATGAAGACCAGCGCGTTGGCTACCGCGATACGTGGCGTGTCTCGCTGGGATATAATTATCTTGGAAAAGAAACTGCGGACTCCTACTGGGGTTATGTGGGCATCCGCGCAGGGTTGTATTATCAGGACCATTATCTGATACTGAAGAACGAAACGTTTGGCAACTACGGTTTCTCACTTGGCCTCGTGCTGCCGGTGCTCGACAACAAGTCAAGCATTAACCTCAACTACGGTTACGATCACCTCGGCACACAGGCAAACGGTCTCGTGGCACAGCAGTCGCAACGAATTTCGCTTGAGCTTGTGATTCGTGATCTGTGGGGTGTGAGACGGAAGTTTGATTAGGTTGTTTTAGAGGATCGTGTGCAGACGCCCGATAAGATGTAAACCTAAAAATTGACACGGTACGTTATTAGTTGTATCTGTCGTCTCTCAATAGGCTAAAATATGAAACAAAAGCGCTATAAAAATCTCTGGGAAGAAAAGTCCGCCAGAATCGCGTCAAAGATTCGTGACACCTTGGGTTCGATGAATATAGCGCAGACCGAACTGGCGAAAAGTTTAAACGTAAGCCGGCAGCACGTAAACAAGATCCTCAAAGGAAAGGAAA
>JAAURZ010000020.1 GCA_012031955.1 Bacteroidia bacterium | reverse complement strand
AACTGTACAGATTCCACGAGTGTAAGGGTGTGTACAGGTTCATTAACAGCACGCTTTGTGAGCTTTGCTAAGTTAACGAATCCTGCGTGTTCATCCAGTGTAATGAGCAGAACCTGTTCGCGATTTTTCCGACAGTTGCGTAGAGTTTGCTTCACTCGCCATTGGTGTGCGACATTTCCCATCCGATTATACTTTTTTTACGCGAGGCGCTCCATCGGTACTCGCCCAACACGCCGTCTTTTCTGATCACGCGGTGGCAGGGTATGAGGTACGCGATGTGATTGGCCCCTACAGCAGAGCCTACCGCCTGCAAGGCCCGCGGTGCCTGAATGTGCCGGGCTACATCCTGATAAGTAGCCACTGTACCGAGCGGAATCTGCAGCAAGGCGTTCCATACCTTCACCTGGAAGTTGGTACCCTTCACGAGTATGTGCAATTTTTTCTGACGTGCTCCGCTGCCAGCGCTGAACACGGCGTCAATAAAGTTTTTAGTTAACGCACTGTCTTCATAGAAAATGGAATTGTGCCAATGTGATTTCATTTGTTCAACCGCTGTGCGCGGGTTTTCGTCCGACTGCAGGAACGAGAGCCAACATACGCCACGCTCGGTTACACCGATTAGACATTGACCAAAGGGTGTTTGATGAAATCCGTAACTGATGCGTATACCGCCACCGTTGAGCTTGTACTCCTGTGGTGTAACCGCTTCGAGTGTGGTGAAGAGATCATAAACGCGTGACTGGCTGGAGAGGCCGGCGTACTCGGCCGCTTCGATCAGGTTTCTGGTTTCAGCCAGTTTTTGCTTCAGAAAATCTACAGTGAGGAATTGCAGGAATTTTTTGGGCTGATGCCTGCCCAATGCGTAAACAGTCGCTGAAAGTGAAACGGACTCAGGTGCACGCGCGCTGCCACTTCGTCGAGGTCGGGCTGGTGCCGAAAGTTTTCTTCCAGGTATTGAATAGCCTGTTCAATACGGGCGTAGTCAATATTATTTGTTTCGTCTGTCAAGTTCATAAAGCTAATATTTTTTTGTTTGACCAAATCTCACGCCGCAGCCGGGTCTTTTCAACCCGATTTTTGCTGTGTTTGCCATGCTCTATAAGGTGCACGCAGGCAATGGGCGCAGGGCCTGTAGCCGTGAGCAGTTGCTTCGCTTGCCGAACTAAAAAATATGCGATTTGCTTTTTTCATCCTGCGTCCCGAGATGCACGTCAGCAGGCCATAAACGCCAAGGTTACGATTTCCCCCAAAGGTGATCTGCCCAGTGCATATCAATCGCTGCAACTCGCGGTCCGGCAAGTCCTCGTGGAGCCACATGGGTTTAGCTTGCGTCGTGGAAGATGAGACCAAGTGCATGGCGTCGCCCGGAAGTAAGTATGCTCACACCGTGTTTCATTTTTGACTGATAGTATCCGCGCGTGCCTTTTACCGGCCGGAAGTTGGTGGTGAAGATGATGGCATCACCCTGACCGGGCAATACCACTGTTGCCTTCGACTGTGCGCGTGGCAATTGTTCGACAAACACGAGTTCGCCGCCGGTGTAGTCACGTTCTGGTTGCGACAATGCCAACACTACTTGAACGGGAAGTACACGTCGCCATAAAGATCCTGGTGAAGCGTGTTGTAGCCTCCTTGTTCGTACCGGAGTATGAGCGGCGTCGGCCGGTGCTGTCCTGCCCGGTGACATTGCTCCAGTAAAGTGTCGAGCGAAGCGGGGTAGGAGACATTTTGTTTTAGCTGTTCCATCCATTCGTTGGCGAGCGGCGCCAGTGGCGGATAAAAAGACGTGCGCAGTTCGTTTACAAGCGGCGGCAGCGCGTAGCTGAAGTATTTATATTCTCCTTTCCCGAACCGGTAGCGTTCCATGGAGATCACACTGCGGAAATGAGCAGGCATATCGTACAGAGAGGTTAATGCTTCGCACTCTCCGGCAGTAAGCACGCCTTTGATATGTGCATAACCATGCGCGTCAAGCTGCCGGTGTATGGTGTGCCATGGTAATTTTGAATAGAACCGATCATGATTCAAAGGTCTTGATCATGATCGGTTCTATCAACCCGGATCTTGCGATCAGGACTGATGCAAGCCCAGGTCGAGTCTTTCTTTCACAAAATTGGATTCTGTTTCAGGCAGGTGTTCGGTGCGTTTTTTGATTTCAGCATTCACATGCGCCAACGCTTCCACGCGCTGCCCCTCGAAGCCGTGCTCCTCAATCTTGAGCAGGTGGTCGTACGGACCCTTTGTGGAGATTAGCTTCACAAAGACAGGCGCTGTTTCAACTGCGATGAACAGAAGCAGGATGAACCAGTTGGCGAGGTTGATTGCCGAGCTTTTCTGCGTAAGCCTGTCCAGCGCCTCCATTCTTGCGGCGGGGCCGTCGAGGCGTTGGCGGGCAAGTGTGCCTATCTGTGCTGTGATGGTCGAGTCAAGCTCCGTGATGCGATTTGTTTTCTCCGCGATAAGAAGGCCATTGCGCGTCGACAGTTCAGTCAGCTCCGCGTCAACCTTTCCGCGTCGGTTTTTTTTATTTGATAGATCGGACCCGCGTTGCGGCGTTTGGTACCGCCGGTGCCGTCGGCTTCTTCTTGTGCAAGACGCCGAAGGTCGTCGCGCTTTGCAGTCTTGTCGGCGATCTCCTGGTTGAGCACCGTAATATCCTGTCTCAGTTGCGTCTGTTCGGGTTCGTAGCGCATCCGTATCTCAGCCTCCTGGGCTGTGTAAGTCTGCTGCTCCATAATAATAAGTTCACTTTGAATCTCTTTGTCGAAAATTTTCATTTCCAGTGGTTTGGCGATGACAAGCGAAATCAGGACGGCGAGTATCAACCTTGGCAGTGCGGTTACGAACTCCTGTTGGCCAGTCCCTTCCTTGCGCATGCTGGACACAATATACCTGTCGAGGTTGAAGATCATGAGACCCCATACGAGCCCCAGTGCGAGAGAAATCCAGGCGTTGTCGAACACTGTGTAGAAGGCGTAAGCACCCGCCAGGAATGCGAAGACCCCGGTAAAAAAAAAATGGTGGCGCCTATGCCAACATATTTTACTGGAGTCGGTTGGACATTTCTTAAGGAGCTCGATGTTGGCTCCAGAGCATAACCAGAAGAACCGCGTAAGTTTATTCATGAAGACATTAACGGTTGAGGCTTAGTAAAAGTATATAGTCCATCGTTGCTTCAATGCTTGTGCCATCCTCATTAGCCGGCACGCGTCAGTGATGCGGGCGTTGTTACGGTTCTTTTTGTACAGTTCCGAACACGACTGTTCACTTTTGCGTGTATAGGTAGACATTTCTTTACAACCCGGACCTTGCTGTCAATAGTCCGTTTTCCGTCTCACGCCTTCGTTGCTTGACTGTATATTAGCGGCCATGACCACCATGCGCATAACCACTCCGCCCGCATTTAGTTACGAATTGTGCTACCAGTTCCTGGAGCGCTCACCGCGCGAGCTGCTGCATCGTTGCGCCGGAAATGACGTAGTCAAACTGATTGGCGATAGCGTGGTACATATAAGCCCCGGAAAGGATCACTTGAAAGTGAAATTTCTTACGGATACGACTGCGGCCGATAGAGAGGTCGTGAGGCAATACATTGTGGAGTGGTTCGACCTGGCCACGGATCTTTCGCCCTTTTATCGCATGGCGGCGAAAGATAAATTGCTTGGTCCGCTGGCGAAGCAATACTATGGCTATCGAATTGTGGGGCAGCCGGATTTGTTTGAGTCACTGGTGTGGGCTGTGATCGGTCAGCAGATTAACCTGGCGTTTGCCTACACGCTGAAGGGAAGGTTTGTCGAGCAATTTGGTGGCAGGCACATGTTGGACGGCCACACTTACTATCGATTTCCACTTCCCGGCGATGCGGCCTTGCTCACCGACAACGATCTCTTGCCCCTGCAGTTCTCACGCCAGAAGAGCAAATACGTGGTCGCCATCGCGGAGGCGTTTGCCTCAGGCCAATTGAGCCGGGAAATGGTTGCCACGCTGCCGTTGCAAGCGGCGAAGGAGACGTTGATGAAAATAAAAGGCGTCGGAAACTGGACTGCCAACTACGCGTTGATGAAAACATTTCGGCACCCCGATGCCTTTCCGCTCGAGGATGCCGGACTTCACAACGCCATACGGCAGCAGTTGAAACTTGCCTCCAAGCCAACATTGGCGGAGGTGCAGAAAATTTTCAAACGTTACAGGGGATGGGAGGCATACGCCACACTCTATTTATGGAAGAGCCTATAGATGATAATTCTCCATGAATATGGGGTTCACTCTGCCCATCTTTCTGTATCTTTTACCCTAACTTCAGTCCGTCGACGCGACGCCTATGAAACTTTTTTCCAATACACGTTACATCCCGCTTTGGCTGGCTGTCGCCATCGGTTTTGCAACAGGTGCCTGTCATTCGGTGCAACCCTACCAACGGGCATATCTCAACGATCACGAAATGCGTTTTGGTGCGTCAGGGGCCAACGGCGCTGAAGACTCATTTCAAATTTACCGGGAGGGGGCTTCCGGCGGTGGCAGTCACAGCGTGAGCGGCGGCTGCGGGTGTAACTGACAGCGGTGAAGAAGCGATACGTCATCATCGGGATACTTGCTGCCTCGCTTGCCGCGCGAAGCCAGCCGAAAGAAACCAGCTACAAGAAAAGAACGCTTTCGCAAAGTGAAATCCAATTGCTGTTTTCGTACTACACGCAGGACAACAACCATTCGGCAGTGACAGGAGGCAAAGGCACCGAGGACCTTCAGGTATATGTAACGCAGTTGAACTATGATGTGACGAAAGATTCCGTGGATCATTTTTTCTTTCGACGGTGGCGTGGACGTAATCACGTCTGCCTCCACGGACAACATCGACTTTGTGATGTCGTCGGCATCGCGCGTGGACGCACGCACGCACATGCGTATTGGATACGACAGGCTCGTTCCGGACAAGGGTTTCTCGGTGGGAGGAAAGACAGGCTTTTCGATTGAATCGGACTATCTTTCCATCGGCAACGAACTCAGCTTTGCACATGCCAACCGTGCACGTACACGAGAATGGCTGCTGGGCCTTCAGTTCTTTTACGATGACTTGCGCTGGGGTCGTTTCGACACGGGTAAACCGGAGAAACTCATTTACCCGTCGGAACTGCGTTACAAAGAGTGGTTTGATCATTATCGTCGCAACTCCTACAACCTCTACTTCAGCTATGCGTGGGTCATTGACCGGCGCACATCAATCAGCGTTTCACCTTCTGTAAGCTATCAATCCGGGCTGCTGTCCACGCCGTTTCACCGCGTGTATTTTACCGATGATACGAAGCGCGTAGAGAACCTCCCTGGTCATCGGTTTAAAGTTCCTATAGGCTTTCAGCTTAACAGGTTCGTGGGTTCAATTGTGGTTCTGCGAACAGGCTATCGCTTCTATGCCGACGACTTCGGTATCACAGCGCATACGTTTAATGTCGAGGCGGCCGTGAAAGTGTCGCACGATGTAACACTCACGCCGTTGGCTCGCATACACTGGCAGCGTGGCACGCGCTACTTCAACCCTTACGGGGAACATGACCCCAACAGTGAATTTCAGACGTCGGATTACGACCTGTCAACTTTCGCAAGCTTCAAACCAGGTGTCGCACTTCGATTCGCCCCTTTCGCCACAGCAAAAAATTTCAAGGCCATAGAGATCCGTTATGTGTATTACAAGCGGTCCGACGGCTTGGATTCGCACATGATTACCACTTATTTTGATTTCAGCCGTGAAAAGCGAAACACACGCTAAAAGAACCGATGGCGAGAATCAAGGTAGAATTTCCACAGAAGACTATCTAGTGCACCGAGTTGACTGTGCGCGGTTCCGACGTTAACTATGTCGGGCATGTGGGCAACGACACGGTGCTTACGCTGGCGCAGCAGGCGCGCATTCTTTTTTACAACACACTGGCTTTAAAGATGAAATTAGTTTTGAGGGTAATGTCGGGCAAATTAATGTCGATGCCGCTGTGCAGTAAAAGTCTAAAGCCTTTCTGGGAAACGTGATCGCGATCGGTGTTCCGACTTCAGCAACTATGGGTTCGACATGTACTACCGGCTGTCGCACAAGAACACTGACATGGAAATTGCAGTCGTAAAAACGGCATGGTTTGTTTCGACTACAGCACGCGCAAGGTGGCAGTTGTTCCGAAAATACTGCTTGAACGCCTTCAGGGCCTCCTATAACTTTAGCGCCGACGCTGACGCATTGGCGTGCGACAGCTTGGTGACGTCAATGGAGTTTCGCGCAGCAAGGTACGTTTCATAGGCGCCACTGTAACGCCGCCGCGCATGCATCACATCCGGGTATATGCTCATTGCGGTGAGCATGAGCTCGCATATCTCCCTGACGGCATGCTGGCCTCCTTCGCTGTAGGTAATGTAGTCCGCCAGTGAATTCAGTTTCACAAAATCCAGGAAGGCCGGACTGGCTTTCCTTCTTACGAGGAAACGCAGCCCGCACTTTTCAGCCACATCGAGATCAATCACATCGTCGTATACGAAGGCCACTTCGCCCGACTCAAGCTCGTGCGATTGGAGAAAGTGATCAAGTGCCAGCTTTTTACTCGAGCACCGATAGTACAGGTTGTCTAAGTGTTCGCGTTCGCTGAAGTACTCGGCCGCCGGGTTGTCTTCGCCCGTCAAGATACCAGTTGCCGGCAAAGTGCCATTCCGAAGCCAGTGTCCAAACCGCAATAGGTTCACACCCATCGAGTCGGGTTCAGAAAACGTGCTATCGAAGCGCGGGCCTTTCCGGCCATCGTTGAACACGCCGTCCCAATCAAACAAATACGCCTTTATTAAAGACAAGCGTTGCACGAACGACTCCTGGAGATCACCGAAACTTCCGCCCAGTTGAGTAAAATGATGAAGTTGCAATTCACGCATCACAACGGCTGCACGTCTTGAATGTCGAGCATGCCGATGGGGTGGCCACCATCCATCACCAGGAGGTTGTCGACGTTGGATGTCTTGAAAAGCTGCAGCGCGTCGTTGAGCAGTGAGTCGCCATCGATACTATACGGTTCGCGATATTCGAAGTCGCCCATCTTGTGGTTAAGCACGTTGCGCCCTTCTTCCTGCAACTTCCGTCGCAGGTCGCCGTCGGTGAAAACACCCAGTACATGGCCGTTGCCGTTGGTCACTACTACACTGCCGAATCCGGACTCCGTCATTTTGACCAGCGCTTCATTCAACGATGACCCGGCGTCCACTACCGGATTGTACGCCTTGATCACGTCCTTCACCCGGGTGGTGAGAAGTCGTGTGTGTTCAAAAAACTGTTGGGTGCCAATAGTGGTGAAGCTGTTCTCGGTCAGTACTTTCATGAGCTTCCAGGGTACCGTAATCGTGTGGACGCCAATGTTCATGGCGTTGCGCACGTGCTCCACATTTCGTACCGACGAAAACATGATTTTGGTAGCGTAGTGGTAGCGCTCGGCTACATGCACACACTGCCGCACCAGTTGTAACGCATCGTGACCCTGATCTTGTAGCCTGCCCACAAGCGGACAAACGTAGGTGGCGCCGGCGGCCATCGCCATGTACGCTTGTTGCAAAGTATAAACAAGGTGTACGTTTACCAGCAGCCCCTCCTGCCGAAGCCGGTAGCACGCTTTTACGCCTTCGAGCGAAACCGGAATTTTGAAGACGGTCTTTTGCGGGTCGAGACCCAAGGCAAGTTGGCGATGCGCCTCCTTCACAATGGCGTCGGCGGTTTCACCCAGTGCTTCGATTTGCAAAACCGGTACCATGTGCGACAGCCTGATCACCATATCGTCGACGTTGGTAACGCCGCCACGATGCATGAATGTTGGGGTGGTGGTAAGCCCGGAGAGAAAACCGAGCGAGCATGCTTCCTCTATTTCCTTGAGGTCAGCCGAATCCAGATACAATTCCATTTCTATTGCTAAGTTTAACTCAGTGCAAATTCCTTTTGCCGGTACTGCGCCTCCACGCGATGCAGTTCCAATAGCGGCTTCATAAAATCTTCCAGTTCGTACATGCAAAGCTGGCTCGCGGCATCGCACAACGCCCGGTCGGGCTGCGGATGTGCTTCAATAAACAAACCATCGACACCTGCGGCTACACCAGCGCGCGCCAGCACTTGCAGGTACTCGCGTGCGCCGCCTTTAGCATCGGCACTCGGGATACCATATTTTCTGATGGAATGTGTTACGTCAAAGACAACAGGAAAACCAAGTTTGTTGAGATGATAAAAGCTTCGCGGATCGACTACCAGGTCGTTGTAGCCAAATGTATATCCTCGTTCCGTAAGTATGATGTTACTGTTGCCGGCGTCAAGACACTTGTTTACCGGGTGACTCATGTTTTCTGGCGAAAGAAATTGCCCGTGCTTGATATTGACAGCACAACCTGTTTGGGCGGCGGCCACCAGCAGCGAAGTTTGCATACACAAGTAAGCTGGTATCTGGATCACGTCGACTACATCGGCCACGGCGTCCGCCTGATCGGGATAGTGAATGTCGGTCAGGATTGGAAATCCATAGTCCGCCTTAATACGCGCCAGAATTTTTATGCCCGCATCGAGGCCCGGGCCCTGGTAATAAGAAAGTTTGCTGCGGTTGTCCTTTTGAAACGAACTCTTGAAAATGATGTTTGTTGGAATACGTTCGCTCAACCGTTTCAGGTATTCGGCAGTCTCCATCATGGTGCTCTCATCCTCAATCACACACGGCCCTGAAATCAGGAATAGCTGCTCGCTGCCGCAGTTGATATTCCCTACTCTTACGACTTGCTTTTCCATTTTCTTCGGGGTTTTAGCCGAAGATAAAAGTCGTCACCTGCCGTATCGTAGGCGTCAATCCACTGTTAAGAAAACTTGAATTTTAGCGGCTACTTTTAAGAAACGTTAAGCTTTGCGGAATCTGCTCCACCGACCGCGTCGATTCGTCTTCAATAAAGAAGTGCTCCACATTGCCGAGCTTTTTGGCCGTCTTCATAATATCCGCAATACCCACATCGCCGGTACCAAGTACCACGTTGCTCTCTATGTCTGCATGCCCATTCTGGTTGCCGGGCGTGCCAGGCTTGCGGTCTTTCAGGTGCATCAATTTCCAGCGTGCCGGGTATTTCTTCAGCAAAGCTACCGGATCTTGACCCGGATGCTTAATCCAGAACACATCCATCTCAAAGTTGAACCATTTGGCGTCGGTGCTCTTCACGAGATAGTCAAAAAGTGTTTCGTTGTTGTAAGGCCTGAACTCGTAACCGTGCGGGTGATAGCATAAAGACAGTCCATTTCGGAGTAGCACTTTGCCGGCTTTGTTGAACACCTCTACTGCTTTTTTCATATTCTCAAAAGTGAACGCGTCGCCATCATGGGGTATCCAATAACAAACAACGTACTTGGCACCTAAGTCCTTCGCTTCCTTCACGACTGTCATCGGATCTTTGTCCAGGTCATTGAAGTCGGCACCGACGCTGATCACGGTAAGTTGGTGCGACGCCAGTAATTTTTGAACGCTTCTAGTTCCATCCCGAATGTACCGCCTCCTTCAATTTCCCTGACACCCCAGCTTTCAATCAGCGCGAAGGTGCCCGGCACATCTGTTTTGAATTGTTCCCGGAGACTGTAGAGTTGCAGTCCGATTTCCTGGGCGTGTGTGAAGAAATTACACGAGGCGACCAGCGCAAGTGTGAACAGCGCCCGAGTCGCATTGACATAACGCATGACTTTCATCGGCATGATTTTTTGATTGGTAATGAAAGGTACGTATTTTATCCACTATTAAACATACAAGTTATATGGGCCACACAATTGCACTTTTGTTGGGATCTGTGCGACGGGAACGGGCGGGCATTCGCGCTGCTGAGTTTATGCGCCATACATTGGAAGAGCGTGGACACCGGGTGCATTTTATCGATCCTGTTGTGTACCCGCTGCCGTTGCTCGACAAGATGTATAAGGAGTTTAAACCTGGCGAGGCGCCGGCGGTAATGCAGAATATTGCCGGCATGCTTACGGCGGCAGACGGCATCATGCTTGTGACCGCAGAATACAACCATTCCATTCCACCGGCGCTGAAGAACACGATGGATCATTTTCAGCGCGAATATTACTTCAAGCCAGCCGGAATCTGCTCCTACTCAGCCGGAAGATTTGGCGGCAGCCATGCGGCCATACACCTGCGTGTGGTGTGTGGTGAACTTGGTATGGTTTCGATTTCGTCGATTCTTACCATCGCGCAAATCACCAAAGCCATTGATGCGGAGGGAAAACCACTGGATGAAAAACTTCCGGCGAGAGCCGATCGCTTTCTGAGAGAGTTTGAGTGGTATGTGGATGCGCTCACAAAGGCGCGTGCGAATGGGGAGCCGTTTTAATTCCGCCACCTCCGGAGCATGACGCATTAAAAAGCGAAACGCCACACAAGGTGGCGTTTCAGGTTGGATTGGAGGTTGGGTTATTTTTGCGTAACGAGTACAGGCGCGTTCGCCATCAACACTGTGAGGTCTTCGTCTGTAACATTTTTCTTTTCGTCTGCGAGCACTACGAATTGTTCGTAGATAAGATCGAGTTCCGGCTTGCTGGGCGTAAAGCCAAGCAGCTCGAGTCTGTGCTTCAAAGCTGCGCGCCCGCTGCGGGCAGTGAGCAATATCGAAGAGCACGAAACACCCACGTCGGCAGGGTTGATGATTTCGTAGTTCTCGGCATTTTTCAGGAAGCCGTCCTGGTGGATGCCCGACGAATGTGCAAACGCGTTGGCGCCCACGATGGCTTTGTTCGGTTGTACCGGCATGCGCATCATCTCAGACACGCGCTGACTCAGTTCAAAGATCCGCTTCGACTTGATATTCGTGTACAGATCAAGGTCCTTGTGCGTTTGAATAATCATCGCCACTTCTTCAAGCGACGTATTGCCCGCGCGCTCACCGATGCCGTTGATCGTCACTTCCGCCTGTCGCGCGCCGTTGATGAGGCCGGCCATCGTGTTGGCAGTAGCAAGACCAAGGTCGTTGTGACAATGCACCGAGATAATCGCCTTGTCGATGTTCTTCACATTTTCCACCAGGTACTGAATGCGCTTGCCATACAAGTGCGGCAGGCAGTAACCGGTGGTGTCTGGAATGTTTACTACGTCAGCACCGGCAGCGATCACCGCTCTATCATTTGCGCGAGGAAGGGCAGGTCGGCGCGGCCGGCGTCTTCGGCGAAAAATTCTACTTCATGTCCTTTGCTTTTGGCGTACGACACGGCCCACACACCTTGCTCCAGCACTTTTTCGCGTGTGCTGTTGAACTTGTGTTTGATATGGATGTCGGATGAGCCGATGCCGGTGTGGATACGTCCGCGCTTTGCGTAGCGCAACGCTTCTGAAGCCACGTCGATGTCTTCTTTTTTCGCCCGTGTAAGTCCACACACTACAGGGTCTTTCACTGCCTTCGATATCTCGATCACCGACAGAAAGTCGCCGGGACTAGATATCGGGAATCCCGCCTCGATCACGTCCACGCCGAGCAGTTCAAGCTCCCGGGCAATGATCACCTTTTCTTCGGTTGATAACTGGCAGCCCGGCACCTGCTCCCCGTCCCTGAGGGTGGTGTCGAAGATTTGAATTTTCTGACTCATAGCAGTTCTATTTTTGTTTAGGTTTAGTCTTTCACAGTCACTTCCACGTGATGGTGCATGCGTATAAAGTTGCACACCACATTGCCCATCACCTCAGTGCCCAATACCTTTTCGTGCGGTGTATTGGCGTCGGCGATGTCCTTGGTGCGGTATCCTTCTTTAAGGGTTCGTTCCACCGCTTTAACTACGGTGTCGGCTTCTTCTTTTAATTCGAGTGAAATATCCAACAGCAGTGCCGCCGATAGTATCGAGGCAAGGGGGTTGGCGATGCCAAGCCCGGTGATGTCGTGCGCGCTGCCGTGAATGGGTTCATACAATCCCACCGAGTCGCCCACAGATGCGCTGGCAAGCATACCCATTGACCCGGCGATTTGAGAAGCTTCGTCCGTAAGAATATCGCCGAACAGGTTGCCGGTGAGCACCACGTCGAAGCTTCTTGGATTTTGGATGAGCTTCATAGCGGCCGC
>JAAURZ010000019.1 GCA_012031955.1 Bacteroidia bacterium | reverse complement strand
AAGATCGCCACGGTTGCCGACAGTGTGGCGCAGAAGATCAAACGTTTCTGGCGCGGCCTCATCAAGCGCGAGCGCGACGCCAACATCCGCAACATACAAAGATACACTCTATCGAAAAAGTACAGATGTCGCTGTTACCGTTTGTGGGCACCAACCACAAACTCAGCGGCAACGTGGTAAACAATTTTTCTTTGAACGTAATAGGCGGATACTCGCAGGGTACGCAGAAGCTGGAGGTGGGAGGCGCGTTCAACATCGATCGTGGCAGCGTGCATGGCGTGCAACTGGCAGGTGTGCTTAACGGCGCGGGTGAAACTGTGAAGGGCATACAAGTGGCCGGACTTGTGAACGCGAACCTCGACTCCATGAAGGGAGGTCAGTTTGCCGGACTCGTGAATATGGACTGGCGCACGGCCACCGGTTTTACCGGTGCAGGCCTCGTGAACTTCATCCATGAAGACTCGCGCGGTGTGTCCATGGCAGGTGTTGGCAATTTTACGCTGGGCTCGCAGCGCGGCCCGCACTTCGGCGGTGTGTTCAACTTCGCCACCAAAGATATGAAGATTGCGCAGGTGGCCGGCGCGATGAATTTTGCTTTGGGCGAAACGCGCGGCGCCCAGCTTGGCGGCGCCCTTAACATCGGCATCGGCAACATTAAGGGAGTGCAACTGGCCGGCGCGCTCAACCTGGCTGCCGGCACCGTGCAGGGCGCCCAGGTGTCGGGCGTTATGAACTATGCCACCCGCGTGAAAGGTGTACAGCTTGGGTTGGTCAACATAGCGGATAGCGTGAGAGGCGTGCAACTTGGATTTTTCTCATTCGCGATGAAGGGCTACCACGCATTGGAAGTAGCGGCGGAAGATGTCTTCTACCTGAACCTTGCGTTTCGCACCGGCACAAGGTCGTTCTACAATATTTTCACCACAGGCCTGCGCCCCAACGAGTCTGACTCCTCGGTATGGTCTTTTGGTTATGGTGTCGGTACTGCGCCGAAAATCTACAGGAAATTATACCTGAACGTCGACGTTACCGCCAACCAGATTGTAAAGGGCAACGATGTGGAGGCGCTCAACCTGTTGAACAAACTGTACCTCGGGTTCGACTACCAGGTTAGCAAGTTTTTCGCCATCACGGCGGGCGCCACCCTCAACGTGTACGTCACCGAGAACGACTATCAAAATTATCCCGACATCTTTACCGACTACACGCCACACTTTTTCCAGGAAAAGCTTACCGACAACCACCTTGCGCGATTGTGGTGGGGCGCCAAAGTAGGCGTGCGATTTTTCTAGCGCGCAAAATCAACAAGCAAACTCACCAGCCTATCCAGGTCTACCTTCTCAATTGGGTGGGGTGTGTTCTCCAGCAATTTGAATTTGCCGTTCGGAAGCCAGCCCGCTACTTGCGCCGAGTGAGCGCGATCTGCCATGTCGTCCTGATCGCCAAGCAAGACCAACGTCGGGTTGTTGACACCGGTTGCCACGGATTGAGTGATCAGTGGCCGGTCGCCAAGTGCGTGCATCATGCCGGCTGTTTTGTGCAAAAGGTCTCGCCAGTTGTTTGGCGCGTGCCGGTGTTCGAGCAGCCGTGCGAAGGCAGGCACCTTCTCCGCAATCTTGTCGGGGTTGAGCTTGCGGGTTTCCCTTTCCGCGCCAAGCGCGTCCCAATCGAACTTGGTGCCCAGTGTCGCGATGTGGCCCAGCAAGTTGGGTTGCAGGTGTGCCAGCCACAATGCCACATAACCTCCCATGCTGTAGCCGAACACGGCGGGTTTGATCAATGAATGCGTTTGCACCAATGCGCCCACGTCGGCAGCAAAGCCGTCGATGCCGAATGTGTGCGACGAGAACGGTGCGCCACCGTGGCCGCTGAAGTTGAGTGTGTAAACCTCGTTGCCTTTCTGTTCCAGAAGTTGCTTGAGTGGTTCGAGTTGTTGTTGCGCACCCAACGCGCCGTGTAGCAGTAGCCAGGTCATTCCAATGATCGTCAGTGTAGGCGTGCCCGCATGTTACGCAAAAATCCAGGAACGCGAGCTACTCGCTCTTCAACGTCTCCGCAGGATTTTCCCTCACCACGTCTATTAGCCGCGAAGATATGGTGATCAACACGGTCGCCACCAGCAGGCCTATCGCCAGCAGAAACGGCATCGCGTCGATCGGTTCCGGATCGGGGTATATGGAAGCAATCAGGGTTTGCATCAACCAGAAGCCAACCGGCGCACCCAGCAGAAAGGCGACAAGAAGCACCCACAGGTAATCGGCGTTCACTAATCTGAATATGCTGAATACGCCGGCACCCAACACCTTGCGAATGCTGAACTCTTTGCGCCGTTGCTGGATAGTGAACGACACGAGCCCGAACAAACCGATGCATGCGAGTAAAATGGAAATTACCGATATGGTTACGATGATGGTGATATTCGCCCGTTCGCTACGGAAGTATGCTTCAAAAACATCTTCCTGGAAGAAAGCGGAGAATGGATCGTCGGGCGCGATCGTCTTCCACTCGCGGGCCAGTGCACGTTCTACGCCAGACTCTTTTCCCGGCCTGGTTCGAAATGAAATAAAAAGGTAGCGACTCGATGGCATGTTCACGAAGAATGCCGGCAGGATGGCGTCGTAGAAAGAATCGTGATTGAAGTCTTCGACCACGCCCACAACATGGCGTGTGATGCTGTCGTAGCGAAATGTTTCGCCCAGCGGATTTGCCCAGCCCATCTTGCGCGCCATTTGTTCGTTGATCACCACCTCATCACGCGTGTTGCCGTCTCCCTGCAAGAATCGCCCCTCTTTCAGGCGCAGCCCCAGCGTCTTCATGTAGTCGGGCTCCGTGCCGTAAATGATGGTTCTGACTTTTGTTTCGTGGTGATCGAAAGTAGTTTGTATGTTGCCTCTTCCTATTTGCCCTTCCGATCCGGCAATGGCAATCACATCCGGCAGTGTTAACGCGTAGGCGCGAAGCGCTTCATACTGCTGCGGATTTCCTATCGGCACCGCCACCACGTGTTTTCGGTCGTAGCCCCAGTCTTTGGCATTCAGGCGCATGCTGTTGCTTGTAAATATGAAGCTGCCCACAATCAGAATGACAGCCATCACGAACTGGAAAGTGAGCAGCAATTTGCTCATGGTATTACGGCGCCCGAATTTTTCCCTCCCTCTAAAAATGACCACAGGTTGAAAGCGCGCGATGTATACGGCGGGGTAGGCGCCCGATGCCAGGCCCGTCGTCAACAAGAGCGCGACAAAGAGACCGACTGCAACATAAGGCGACGAGAAGGCAAACGGAATAGTGATCGGCAGCGTGGCATTGAAACCCGGAAGAAAAAGAAAATAACTCAGCGCACCACCCAGCACAAGCGCAAACGTGCAGATGAGAAGGTTTTCGACGAGGAACTGATTTACGATGCCACGCCTGGCGCTGCCCAACACTTTGCGCAAAGCGATCTCCTTGAGACGACGCGACGCGGAGGCCAGCGCGATGTTCATGTAGTTTGAACAAGCCAGCACCAGCAACAGCAGCGACACCACACTCAGCGCCACGCGACCAGCCGGGTGCCCCCCGTTGGAAATAGGTCCGTCGATTTCATGGTTGCGCAATGCCAGCTCGGTAAGAGGTACCATCTCAAATCGATTTACCGTCCAGCGTGAGTCAGATTTATTTTGACGCTGCCGGCAGATGGCGAGCAGCGATGCTAGCTCGTCGGGCGTATGACCTTCCGCGAGTTCTACAAACGTGGCATCGGTTAACTGTCGCCACGTATACGCGTCGGAAAAATTCAAGTCAAAGAAATTTTCCATGTCGACCAGCACATTGAAAGTGAAGCTGGCATTTTCGGGAAACTTGTCCGCCACGGCACCCACCAAATACGTCTGCGTAATTTGATTCGCATACTTGATGGACACCTGCTGCCCGATCGGATTGCGGTCGCCGAAATATTTTTTCGCGATGTCGTTGCTGATCACAATTTGGTTCTTGTTGCGAAGCGCCTCGCGGTCGCCATACTTCACCGGAAAATCAAACATCGTCATAAAGTCGGCGTCGGTAAACCAGATCAGCTCGTTGAAAACCCTTTCCTCGAAGATGAAGTTGCCGGATTGATATTCCACGCGAGTGGCGTGCGACACCACCGGGTTATCGGCTTTCAGCGTGGGCGCCAGCATAAAAGGAGAGTCGCCCCAAAGCTCCAGGTCGTTATCGACTTTCATTTCGTTGATCACCTGGTAGATGCGGCTTGCACGCGTGTGAAACGAATCGACGTTGTATTGGTAGTCGACAAAAATAAATACAGTGATGGCAAAGCCGATGGCAATGGCGAGCCCGAAAATGTTGGTGAAGCTTGTGAAGCGGGCCTTCAGCATATTGCGCAGGCCTACGATGAGGTAGTTTCTTATCATAGCAATTGAAGAATGAGAGCGGTACGAATTTTTTTTGAGAAACCGGACATTGGACCAGCGCAAGAAGCGGACGATGTCCCAAACGAACCGCATGTTGGCCGAACGTTTCCCCGAGTGCCGGAGGTTGCGCCTATACAACTCATGTGCGTCACCCTGGATTTCCTCCAGCAGTTCCGGGCGGCAATACCACTCCAGAAACCGGTCTGCCCAGCGAGGTGGTTGTGTCATGCCATGTCGGATTGAAGTGCCACTTTGGGTATCTGACTAAAGAGCGCTGTGCGCATGTTGTGTGCTTCTTCCAATGCCTTTTTTCCTGCGGCTGTTAATGTGAAGATGCGCTTGCGGCGGCCGCCGCGCTCCTGCGATGGGCTCCCCCATCGACGATGTGACCATGCCCTTGTCTTCAAGGCGCTTTAGCACCGCATGTACCGCGCTTATGTTCAGCCTGCGGCCGCCTGCTTCTCTATCTCGTCCATTACGGCAACACCGTATGCCTCAGGGTAAAGTACCCCCACCATCAGCAGGGCCAATTCTTCCAGTTCGCCGAGGTATGTTCCTTTCATGCCAACCAAGTTTTATAAGTTCTACAAACGTGAATGTAATGGTATTGTTTCACACTTGTATAACATATAGGGCATTTGTCAGATTAATAATTGTATATACAATAATTGTTTGTATCTTTATTGTATGATTATACGTTACTAAAATTGGCGGTCCATTTGGCAAACCCAGGGTGAAGATGATCGAGATGTGCAGAGCGGTTTGTCAAATAGGATCGGCCAGTTTGCCTTCAGAAAGTATAAGTCTCGAAATCAAAATTTATCAACAATGAAAACCATACTGCACAAATCCAACACGAGAGGTCACGCCAACCATGGCTGGCTCGACTCTCATCATACTTTCAGTTTTGCCGGATACTACGATCCCGCGCGGGTACATTTTGGCGCATTGCGCGTACTCAACGACGACGTGGTACAAGGTGGAATGGGTTTTGGAACGCATCCGCACGACAACATGGAGATCGTATCCATACCACTGCAAGGGTCGCTGGAGCATAAAGACAACACCGGCAGGCAAGAGGTCATCAAAACACACGATGTGCAAATCATGAGCGCCGGCACCGGCATTGCGCACTCCGAATACAACGCATCGAAAACCGACCCGGTCAACTTTCTCCAGATATGGGTGTTCCCCAAACTCCGGAACGTGACGCCGCACTACGCGCAAAAAACTTTCAACCCCGAGGATCGCGTCAATCAACTTCAAACGGTGGTGGCTCCCGAAGAAAACGGCGCCATCCAAATCAACCAGGATGCATGGTTCTCGCTCGGCACTTTGAAACAAGGTTTCCGCGGAGACTATGCGATCAGGAAAAATGGAAACGGCGTGTATGCCTTTGTTATCGATGGCGACGTGACTATCAGTGGTCAGGCCCTCAATAAACGCGACGGCCTGGGCGTGTGGGAAGCGGACAAACTCACGATTGAAGCCGGCACCGACGCCGAGGTACTGTTGATAGAGGTACCGATGGTCTAAATGAATCATAAAAAACACAAACACTTAGTCAGGAAAGGGACTAGTCATGAAATACAGAAAAGTAAAAGCGCTCTTATATGCTCACCCGGTCGATATGGGTGGGATCCAGATCAGGCAACCATTGCCTACGCACCAGGTCGAACAAGTGGACCCGTTCTTACTGCTGCACCACGCCGACATTAAAGTGCCTGCGCATGTAGACACAAAGCACGCGGGTGTGGGGCCGCATCCGCACCGTGGATTTTCGCCTGTCACATTCATATTTAAAGGAGGCGTGCACCATCGCGACAGCCGTGGCAACAACAGCGTGGTATACGAAGGCGGCGCGCAATGGATGAATGCCGGCATGGGAGTAATTCACAGCGAGCGACCGCCGCACGACATACAGCAAAGAGGCGGAAGGCAGGAGATCATACAACTGTGGGTAAACACACCCGCGGCCAACAAGATGGACAAGCCCACCTCACTATCCTGTGGCGGCCGGCGATGTGCCTGTGTGGAAAAGCGACGACGGAAAAGTGAGGGTGAATATATTTGCCGGCGAATTGCTGGGCATAAAGTCGGGCATGCGACGTTGCGTGACGTGAACGCCGCTACTATATATATGGACGCAGGCGGGCGTGTCGAATTACCGGCGCCCGCGAGCCACAGCATGCTGCTATACCTGCTCGACGGCAACATCACACTCGATGGCCACGGACTTGTGGAAGGCCTGCACGCGGTGGTGTTTGAAAACAACGGCGACGGCATAGCGCTGACGGCGAAAGAAAACACGCGCATGCTCTTTCTCACAGGAGAGCCGCTGAGCGAAGAAGTTGTATCGTATGGTCCGTTTGTGATGAACACCCAGACACAGATCATGGAAGCGATGCGCGACTATCAAAAAGGAAAAATGGGTGTACTAATTGAAGATGAGTGATGGAAACAACAAGCACCAGTGAATTCGAATTTCCAGTAATAGATGAAATAAAGAAAAGGCGCAGCATACGCGCCTTTTCCGACCGGGCCATCGGCGAAGAGAAGATACGATCGCTGTTTGAGGCAGCCCGCTGGGCGCCGTCCAGCGTAAATGAGCAACCGTGGTATTACTTATATGCCACCAAAGAACAGCCCGCGCTTTGGCAAAAGCTTTTCAAACTCATGAATGACGGAAACAAATTATGGGCACAACACGCGCCGCTGCTGATTGTGAGCCTCGCACGGAAAAACTACACAAAGAACGGACACATAAACAGCACCGCGCACTACGACCTCGGGCAGGCCAACGCATTTCTGTCGTTGCAGGCCGTAGACCTCGGGTTGCAAGTGCACCAAATTGGCGGCTATAGCAAGCGTGATGCTATCAGCGAACTGAATATACCCGACATGTTTGAGCCCGGCCCCATGATGGCCATTGGTTATCCGGGTGACATGACTCGCTTGAGCGAACAACTTCAATCCAGGGAGACGGCAACACGTGTTAGGATGCAGCAAAAAGATTACATTCGTAATCAATCATTCTGACATGGCAGACAACACTGTGACCGCGAAAATCGGGAGAGAGCATTACACAACCGAACTCACCACCACGTCTCATCATCTTATCGCCGACGAACCCAAGGACGTTGGTGGTAGCAACATAGGGCCCCGACCCACCGATTTTCTCCGGATGTCGCTCGCTGCCTGTACGGCCATGACGCTGAGAATGTATGCCGACCGCAAGGAATGGCCTGTGGATGGCATTGAAGTTCACGTGGCGACGGAACCCGATGGCCAGGGCACACGCTTCAATCGTGAAGTGATTGTAACAGGTGATGTGTCGCAGGAACAACTCGATAAGCTTCTTGAGATTGCAAACGCATGTCCTGTTCACAAAATCCTCACCAATCCCATTGCAGTAGACACGCTATTGAATCGGGGGTCGTAAAAAAAATATGAAAGACATCACGAAAGAATATTCAAACGGAGAAATCACCATCGTATGGAAGCCCGCGAGGTGTATTCATTCAGGCAACTGTTTTCGCGGCCTCGGCGATGTGTTCGACCCGCGGCGAAAGCCCTGGATCAAACCGGAGAACGCAGCTACCGAACAGCTCGTCGATCAGGTTGGCAAATGCCCGTCAGGCGCACTTACTTATTTTACAAACGACGACAACAGCCCGGCAAAATAAGTATCACATACCGCCGATTGCGTTAGCATTTGGCCTTAGCAAATGCACTTTACAGGGTGATTCCCTCCGGTTAGTTTCTCGATACCTTACTCTTGGTAATGCTGAGCGCTCAACTCAGTCTTTTTCACAAACTAAAATCCAAGAGTATGAAGAAAATTCTACCCCTTTTTCTCCTGCTGTTAACCCTGCTCATCGACTTGCAGGCGCAACAGCGTACAGTAACCGGGAAGATCACCTCTGCTGACGATGGCTCGCCGCTGCCCGGCGTAAACATCACAGTGAAAGGAACGACTTCCGGAACCATTAGCGACGCATCCGGCAGCTACAACATCAGCGTTGAACCCGGTGGCGCGCTCATTTTCTCCTTTATAGGATACACCTCGCAGGAAGTGGCCGTTGGCAGCAACAGCGTAATCGACGTGGCCTTACAACTGGACGTGACGCAGCTTAACGAAGTGGTGGTAACCGCCATCGGTCTGGAAGCAAACAAGCGCGATCTCGGTTACTCGATTCAAAACGTGAACGCCGACGAAGTGCGGCAGTCGGGCGAGACAACCTCGTGAGTGCGCTCAGCGGCAAGGCCGCCGGCGTGCAGGTGATCTCATCCGCCGGTACACCTGGTGCATCGGCACAGATACGCATCCGCGGCAACAAATCCGTGCAGGGCAGCAACAGTCCACTGTTTGTAGTCGACGGTATCCCCATCGATAACTCCAGTTTCACCACTGCTGATTCGCCTGAAGATGCAGTGGCCAATCGCGGTGCCGGTGGCGTAACAAACTCCAACCGCGCCATGACGTCAACCCGGACGACATCGCCAACATTACTATTCTGAAAGGACCCGCCGCTACAGCGCTCTACGGTATTCGAGCAGCCAACGGCGCAGTCATCATCACTACCAAGCGAGGTGTGGCCGGCGCACCGAAAGTAACGTTCAGCACCGCATACAGTTTCGACCAGGTGAACAGGCTGCCCGACCGGCAGTTCCTCTATGCGCAGGGTGTAAACTCTGGAGGCGGCCCGGGCAATGGCGTGCCCGTTTATCGGGGCCCCGAGACTTTCTCCGGTACAAGCTGGGGGCCGCTCATCAGCAGCCTCGAATACAACGGCGACACCAGCTACCCGTATGATCGCAACGGCGCACTGGTGCCCGAAGGCACGGGGAATGGCGTTCCCGCCAGGGCTTTCAAAAATGCCGGAAGAACTTTTTCCAGACTGCCCATACATGGAACACGCACCTCGGTTTTTCCGGTGGCAACGAGGCATGAATTACTAACGGATCCGTTGGACAGACTTTTTCAGACGGGCATTGTACCCAACACCGAGTTTGAGCGCATCACCGCCAAGGCAACCATTCAGGCAAACCTGAGCGACAAATTGAAAGTCGGGTTTTCAGGCAGCTACATCACGTCGGGAGGTGTACGCGCGCAGCAAGGGTCCAACCTCTCGGGCGTAATGCTCGGCTTGATGCGCACCGCGCCCACGTTCGATATCAATAACGGGCATGGAAACGACGGTTACAAATTCAAAGATTCTTACGAGTTTGAAAACGGCTGGCCACGTTCATATCGCGGCAACCTGCCCGGTGGCGACGCCATCTACGACAACCCGCTGTGGACTGTGCAAAAGAACTACATGGACGACAATGTCAACCGGGTAATCGGATACACCAACATCATGTACGATCTCACACCCTGGTTGAAAGCCAGCTACAAAATAGGTATCGACACTTATAGCGACGAACGCAAGCTGCGCACCGACGTGCACTCCGGCAACTTCGGTCCCGGCAATGTGATCGAACATACCATCAACAACCGCGACGTGAACTCAGACTTCCTGCTCATTGTCAATAAAGACCTGAGCACCAAACTTCACCTCGACGCCACCTTCGGCCACAACTACTACAACCACCGCACCTTCAACTACCGCACCGACGGTAAAGGGCTCGCCTCTCCGGGCTTCTTCAACCTCGCATCGGCCACGGTGCTCAGCACTACCGAGCTGGTATCGAAGCGCCAGTTGTTCGGCGCATTTGGCGACATCAAACTGAATTATGCCGACCAGGTGTTCATCGGGCTCACAGGCCGCAACGACTGGTCATCTACGCTGCCCGAAAGCAACAACTCATTCTTCTATCCGGCAGCCAGCCTGGGATGGTCGTTTACAGAGACCCTTGGCCTGAGCGAAAATAAAATAATCCCATACGGCAAACTGCGCGTGAGCTGGGGCCAGGTAGGCAACGACGCGCCGTTTTCGCTGGTGGAAAACAAATACACGCAGTCGCGTATCGTTGACGGATGGACAACTCCCAACGGCGTACTCTTCCCCGCGTTCGGTGTAAACGGATTCCAGCCATACTCAATTTTGGGCAATCCCGATTTGAAGGCTGAAAGAACATCCACACTCGAGTTCGGTGCCGACCTGCGCTTGCTCCAGGGCAAAGTGACGGTAGACTTCACATATTACAAGGCAACAACCGAAGACAATATTCTGGTAGTGGACATACCGTATTCCGGTGGATGGTCGCAGAAGGCGATCAACTCTGGTGAAATTGAAAACAAAGGTGTGGAACTCGCATTGACAGGCACGCCCGTAAAGACCAACGATTTTACATGGGAAGTGGGGTTGAACTTTACGAAATACAAGACCACTGTCGTGAGCATGGCGCCGGGCCTTCCGTTCATCACCATCGATCCTTTTGGAACGCAACGCCTTGCTGAAGGACAACCTTACGGGATATTCTACGGCACGCGTTTTCTTCGCGACGACGAGGGCCGCGTGGTGATCGGCAAAAATGGAATTCCCCTCCAGAACCCCAACGACGGTATTGTTGGAAACCCCACACCCGACTGGTTTGCCGGATTTCGGAACACCCTTTCGTACAAAGGTCTGAGCCTCGGCATATTCTTCGACATTCGTAAAGGTGGCGATGTGTGGAATGGTACCAAGGGCGTGCTCAACAACTTCGGCGTCGGTGGCCAAACAGCCGACCGCGATGACGTCGTGGTGTTCGATGGCGTGCTCGTGGCCGACGACGGCGTTACGCCAACCGACGAAATCAACACCATCCAGGTGGTGAAAGGCGGCACCGACGGCGGTGTCAACTTTTATCAGAACTACGGATTCACCGGCCTCGATGAAACCAACGTGGAAGATGGTTCATACGTGCGCCTTCGCGAGGTGTCACTCACTTATCGTTTCAGCAAGGCCTTCCTCGGCAACATCAAGTTTATCAAGGAAGCAGACATTCGCCTGTACGGTAGAAACCTGCTGCTCATCACCGACTACACCGGTATCGATCCGGAAACAAACCTGACCGGCGATGCCAGCAACGTAATGGGTTATGACTATTTCAACAACCCCAACACGCGCAGCTACGGTATTAGTTTGAATGTGACATTCTAATTAAAAATATCTACGAACATGAAATGAGCATAAAGAGAACTATACCCAGCGGGATGTTAATTGCAACGACCCCTTTTAGGTAAAAACTCAAGATGCGAATTCCATATGTCCATTAATATCAATTATTAACATATGAAAAGAATTAGAATCATAGCACTATCCATGACCATGTTGTTCAGCATCATGTCATGTGAATTTGGAAGCACCAACGTAGACCCGGCGCGCCGCTCGACGTAAGCATGGCGGCACTGTTGCCCTCACTCGAAACCGGCTTGTCCTTTACAGTCGGCGGCGAGTATGTACTGTTTGCCAACATACTCATGCAGCAAATAAAAGGTGGCACCACTGCACAGCAAGGCGACTTCACCAAGTACATTATCGGCGGTCAGGATACAGACGGCATGTGGCAAAACATGTATACCAACGGATTGAACATGGCCTACATCATCATGAATAAAGCCGAAGCCGAAAACGCGCCACACTATGGCGGCGTAGCGAAAATACTGATGGCCACCGGCCTTGGCATTGCCACCGATACATTCGGCGACATTCCGTACTCCGAAGCATTTCGGGCCGATGAGGGAGTAACGGCACAGTTCAACACCCAGGCTGAAATTTACGCGACTATTCAAAGTCTTCTCGACGAGGCCATCACCGACCTGCAGGAAGCCGACAGTCCGGGCGGAACCGGTGGCGACGACCTTATTTATGGCGGCGCTCGACAGTTGGATAGCGGCGGCAAGG
>JAAURZ010000018.1 GCA_012031955.1 Bacteroidia bacterium | reverse complement strand
TTTTCGGCACCATCGAGGTCCACCAGGTGTACAACCTCAATGCCATGATCTTCAAACCTGCGGCAAGGTCCAACGGATTTTCGTCGTATGCTTTTTCGCTCGGCCGGGTCACCCTTGCGCATCTTGACAACCTTGCCACTTCGAATTGCTATGGATGGAATAACTTGGATCATTACGTTTACGTGCTGTTGATGGGATTGAGAGGCTAAAATTACAACGCAATGTCCAAACATCCATTACCGTTACGGGGGCCGACGGAAAATAAATCAAGGCATCGATTTCGATCAGCCCTTTAAAGATTTATGAGTATTTTTGAAGGTACCAGTGGCATGACCTATGCATGCGTCTTTCAATAACCTACTCTCATGAGACACATCCTTACCCTTCTGTTGTTGGCGTCGGCCATACACTGCGGCTACAGTCAGGCCAAGATGAGAAAACTGCCCAACACAATTAATCATCCGTCAATCAACTTGTTTGCGCCGTTTATGAGTTTTGACGGCAGCGGCCTGGTTTTTATCTCCGACAACGCCGAGGATCAGGCGCTCACACCGTTCTTTACCCGCCGCGAACTTGCTGACTGGCAGGCACCGGCAGCGCTGCCAAAAAATGTAAACACCAGGATGAACTTCCTGTATGGCTATTCGCTGAATGCAGACGGCCGCATCCTGTTTTTTCAACATTGAAATCGCCCGGGGTAGGAGGCTTTGACCTTTGGATGAGCGAGCGGCGCGGAGATTACTGGCAGGAGCCCAAGAACCTGACTGCGCCCATCAACTCGGCTGGCCACGAAGCGAGCGTCACCGTAAGTGCCGATGGCAAAATGATCTTTTTTACGCGCTGCGAAAAAATGGACCAGCGGTCGGCAACTGGATGTGCGATCTATGTGTCGCGTAAGAAAGGCAATGGCCAGTGGGACGAACCCAGCGCCCTGCCGGATTTTATTAACACGGGCAACTCCCAAACGCCACGCATCATGGCCGATGGCGAGACCCTCTATTTCGCTTCCGACAAAATGCCCGGCAGCCAGGGAGGAATGGATCTGTACGTAACAAGACTGAAGGAAACAACATGGAGCAAGCCGCTTGCGCTGGATTTCGCCAACACGGAGAAAGACGACCAGTACGTGAGCGTGACCGCCCTGGGCCGCTATCTGCTTAGGGATACCAAAGGCTCGCGAAAAAATGAGCTGGTAGAGTATCTTATTCCCGGATGAGTTGCGGCCAAAGGGACGTCATGAAGGTGGAGGGCAAGATTACAAGCGCTACAGGAGCAAGCATCGGCGCCTTTATTTCCGCATACGACAAAGCCAGCGGCCAGCGCGTATTCAGTGGCAAGCCGTTGCCCGATGGGTCGTATGAATTATACCTGCTCGAAGGCAGGGTGTACGAGTTGGCTGTTGACCCGGAGCAGGATCACGTTACGTTCTTCTCGAAATCTATCGACCTGACAAGCGACCGGATACCGCAGAGTGAAAAGTTGGACATAGTGCTGAAGCCGGTGCAAGCCGGAGATGAAATTGATCTTTCGGGAGTGCGCTTCAAACCGCAGAGCAGCGAACTGGATCATGCCGCTGAGGCGGATCTAAAAAGGTTGGCGCGCATGGTGAAAGCCGCCACCGATTTGAAGGTGGAACTGCAGGTGTTGCTTACAGGCTACCAAGAGGATTCGGTGCAATCAAGTCCGGACCTGACGGAGATCACCGTGGATTCCATTCAATCGCAAATCGAGATGCTCGACTCTGCCGGTCAGGCAACCATGGTGGACACCATCGTGGTACGCACGATCTACCACAACGACCGCACGGAGCATCAAGCATTGTCAGTCATGAATTTTCTTTTGTCTGAAGGGGTGCCCAGCGACAGGCTGCTTTATTTCGTAAACGCCAGGCCGGAAGCGATTGAAGAAAAGCGGGGTGTACTAGTGAAGGCGCGGCTGCTTAAATAACCCAGGTAGTTACTTGTAAGAAAAGGGAAGGGCCACCAGTGTCTTATCCCATATCAACACCATTTCAGCATCCTCGCCAACAGGTTCAAATGCAATAGTGAACTGCTCGAATTCCCGCTCCTGCAGCACCGCCCGAACATCGACAGTAAGCACGTCGCGCGACTCGTCGCGGTTTGGCTCGCCTTCCGAATTAACGCCCCACTGACCGTATTCGGAATTAAAGATGATGGTCCACATCTCTTCGTTGGGGATGGTCCACACCGTGTATTTGCCAGCCGCCAAGGTCTTGTCTTCAATTCGCAGCGCCGTGTTGGTTTCAAAAGTGGTGGCTTCGTTGGCGCCCGTGCGCCATACCTGCCCGTATGGCACGAGCCCCCCAAAAATCACGCGTCCTTTTTTATATGGCCGGTTATAAAAGACCCTAATATTAAGGCCGCTCTGCTCGAACACAACTTCCTCCTCCGGGCTAAAAGACTTTGTGTGCTGGCGCATGAAATAAAGTACACCCCAGGCCAACGCGACAATGAGGGCAACAGCAACACCCGCGAAGATTAAGAATTTCCTCATCTGCTTATTGTTTGGCCGCGGCGATCGGGGCCGGTTTTTAAGGGTTTAACTTATGAACTATTTTTTACTCTTTCTATTAAAAATCTGTATAAGCCGCTATTTTTACACCCTAACTTGTAAAGGTCAACGGACTGCTATGGAAACGTTTCTCGATTGGATGCCCTTCTTTGTTGTCATTTTTCTCTTTGTTCTTGCTATCATTTCGCCTTGGATATTCCCCAACAAGATGGTGAGCAAGAACAAGCATGATAACGAGTTTTAGCAATTAGTGGTTATACTGCTTTCATATGTTAATAATTGATTTTAATGGACATATGGAATTCGCTCCCGATAATTATCGGGATGAGACTTTTTACCTAAAAGGGGTCGTTGCAATTAACATCCCGCTGGGTATAGTTTTCTTTATGCTCATTTCATGTGTTAGTAGCCTATTCTCTAAAGTCACATGGAATGTTAAGGATGCGATTCTCACTCCGTCGGGTCTGCATGATTGATGTTCATTTCGCATGAACATCTGCGTGTTCTGCGGGTCGTCGTCGGGAGAAAGCAAGTTATACCGGACTGCATCAAAATCACTGGGCGAAATCATCGCCCGAAATAATCACACACTAATTTACGGCGGAGGCAACGTCGGCCTCATGGGCGTTATTGCTGATGCCGTTTTGTCGTTGAACGGAAAAGTTATTGGCGTAATACCAGACTTTCTTGTGAGGCGCGAAGTGGCGCACCCGCGACTCACCACGCTCGAAGTTGTGGGTAGCATGCACGAGCGAAAAAAAAGAATGGCCGACCTCACCGACCATTTCGTGGCTATGCCGGGCGGCTGGGGTACACTGGATGAACTTGCCGAAGTGCTCACATGGCGACAACTAGGTCTAATCAACCAACCAATCACACTCGTTAATTTGAACGGCTACTTTGGTGGGTTGATCCGGCAAATGCAAACCATGGTTTCCGAAGGCTTCCTCAGTCAAAGTTCTCTCGATCAGCTATTTGTTGTAAGCGATGTTGCGGCCATTCCAGGGCTGTAGTTACAGCCATGTGGTAACTCCAAAAAATATTCTAACTTGAGCAGGTGCGGTTAAAGACGTCATTGTTCTTCGGTTTTTTGCTGACCTGTTGCCTCTTGGCAAGGAGTCAGCCGCAACTTGGCTTCGTGATGTCCGAAGACAGAAGGAGGGTAGACATTCCGATAGAAATTCACAATAATCTCGTAGTCGTACCAGTGGTGCTCAATGGCATGCTGCCGCTCAAGTTTATCATCGACACGGGCGTTCGCACTGCCATCCTTACTCAGAAAACCTTTACCGATATTTTAAACTTGCCATACTCGCGCAAGTATTCAATCTCCGGCCCTGGCGGAGTCAAGCTGGTAGACGCTTACGTCGTTAACAATGTGACGCTGTCGTTGCCCGGCATTACCGGGCGGGGTCATGCCATGCTCGTGCTCGAAGAGGACTACCTCGAATTGCGTAACTACCTCGGCACCGATGTACACGGCATTTTAGGATATGAATTGTTTAGCCGCTTTATTGTGGAGATCAACTACGAGCGCCACACGATGACACTGCGCACGCCCGGGCGGTTCAGAAAGCGCAGGCGATACCAAACATTGCCCATCAAAGTAGAAGACACCAAACCATACCTTGTTACCGACATTACACTGGCCAATGGCAAGGTCGTGAAGGCAAAGCTGTTGCTGGATTCCGGCGCAAGCCACGGACTCATTCTGGACCCTTCGAGCGATCCCAACATAACCGTGCCCGACAGCACGGTGAGCAGCGTTATCGGCCGGGGACTAGGCGGCGAAATCACCGGTAAGGTGGGGCGAATTGCAGCGCTCAAAATGGGTGATTACGTGTTGAAAACCCCGATTGCCAACTTCCCCGACCCAAATAGTTACATGGACAGCCTGAAGACCGGAAGCACGTTCAGAAACGGTGCCATTGGCGGCGAGGTGCTCAGCCGTTTTACCGTGATCTTCAACTTTCCGAAAGAGGAAGTCTATCTGAAAAGAACAACGCGTTTCGAAAGAAATTCTACTACAACCTGAGCGGACTCACCATTAAAGCCAAAGGAACAAACCTCAACTACTTTGAGATTACAGCTGTGCGAGGCAAGTCTGCATCCGACAGAGCCGGCCTCAACAACGGCGATCAAATCGTATCTGTGAACGGCTTGCCGTCGATAGCGCTCGACCTCAACATTGTTAATGCATTGCTCAATACAAAGCCCGGCAAAAAAGTGATATTAGAAATACTCCGAAACGGAGTAAGACTGAAGAAACAAATCGTGTTGGAGGATCAAATCTGAGAGCTATCTCCCCACCAAACCCATCAACTGACTTCTGCGCCTTTTCAGTGCCTCATACAAGTACATCTGCGTGCGGCGCATCTTCAGTGTATTGCGGAGTGAATTGTAGATGGACTCGGCTGACAGATTCTGCTTTAGTATGTAATCGAAGATGCTCGACGAACCCATGGCCTCCTCATAGTTGGAGTTCTTCAACAAAGTAATAGGAACGTCCTTTGTCTTTTTGCTATGGGCCAGGTGATTCACCGCTTCGGCGAGCTCTTCACGCCCGATATTGTCGTCGATCAGAATATGGCTGGGTTTGAAATGAACGAGTCGCTCCAGGATGCTTCGCAAGTCGAAGGCAATCTCTGTCATCACGCGCCTATCCCTCAATTGATTGAGCTTCTCCAATATGCGGCTCATTTCAATCGGATTATTGCCAATCAACAATACGTTGACTTGGTCTGTTTTGGACGGTTTTTCTATAAGTGTTTCCATAACGCTATACCATAGACAAATTTTAGGCCTGTTATGACCGTGTAAGTTTTACGTAAGAAATAACTATGAATTAACGAAAAATGTTAGCCTTGTAGCCCCAGAAGGGCTGGTTTTTTTTCAACAAATTATTAACATATGCCCGCCAGTCAGTCCCGAATTGATACCTTATTTCCAAAAACGACGTGAAAAGCGTAATTATAATTGGCGGCGGCCTGGCCGGACTTATCAGCTCGATCCTGCTGGCCCGCAAAGGGGTGGCATGTACCCTGATTGAGCGTAAAGCGTATCCGATGCACCGGGTATGTGGTGAGTATGTCTCCAACGAGACAAGACCCTTCCTGGAAGCCAGCCAACTGTTCCCGATGCATCTCAACCTGCCTGCGATATCGCGGTTTCAGCTCTCCTCCACATCCGGCAAGTCGGTTGTACTTCCCCTCGACCTGGGGGGTTTCGGCGTCAGCCGGTATGCCTTTGATGCATTTTTGTTCGAGCAGGCAAAAGCGGCCGGCGTCGCTTTCCAATTAGAGCAGGAAGTGGAAAGCGTGATCTTTGCCAACGACAGGTTTCAAATCAAAACCCGGGTACATAATTACGAGGCCGACGTGGTAGTTGGCGCACATGGCAAGCGCTCGAAGCTGGACGTAGCCATGAATCGTGGGTTTATGCTACATCGCTCGCCCTACGTGGCAGTTAAGTACCACCTGAGGACGGAGCACCCCGCAGACCTGATTGCCCTCCACAACTTTGAAGGCGGCTACTGTGGTGTAAGCAGGGTGGAGAACGAGGTTGTCAATATGTGCTATCTAACCATTCGCGATAACCTGCGCCGTTATGGCGACATAGCCGCGATGGAAGCGGAGGTGTTGTGGAGAAATCCCTTACTAAGGTCCATAATATCTAATTCCGATAGGATTTTCGACTCTCCCCTGGTCATTAATGAAATCTCTTTTGCTACCAAGCAACCGGTTGAGAACCACGTGCTGATGGCTGGAGACGCTGCCGGCATGATCACGCCTCTGTGCGGCAACGGCATGGCCATGGCTATTCATTCCGCGAAAGTGGCGAGTGCCCTCATTACAGACTTCGCCTCAGGCAAAACCGACCGCGAAACCATGGAGCACCGGTATCGGCTACAGTGGCGAAAGCTGTTCGCGCGCCGGCTTTGGGCCGGCAGGCAAATTCAAAAGCTCTTTGGAAGCAGCGCAGCATCGAAGCTGGCGATAGCATTGGCAATCCACTCGCGGCCGGTCGCCAACGCCATCATCCGCAATACACATGGCGATGTGTTCTAACAGAAGGCGGCTTTTCAACCAGGCAGTAATTCTTTATATTTCATTTCACCAATAAACAAACCGCACCAACATGAACAGAGAAGAATTCCTCAAGTTCGCTTGGCCTCATTGCTGTCGGATCCGCAATGACGTCGTCGGTGATCACGTCCTGCTCTGGCAAGGTACATCCGGAGAAACATCGGACTCAACGAACACAGACACCATGGCAAAAAGCAACGAACCGTTTTTCAAAATATCGCTGGCCGAATGGTCGTTTCACAAAGCATTGTTTGGCAATCAAATGACAAACCTCGACTTCCCCGGAAAGGCAAAAAACGATTTTGGCATAACAGGTATCGAATATGTGAACCAGTTTTTCAAGGACAAAGCTAAAGATCAGGCGTACCTGGCCGACCTCAAGCAACGGTGCGACGACCTCGGCGTTACAAGCGTGCTGATTATGTGCGATGGCGAAGGCGAGCTCGGTAATGCCGACGAAAAGCTGCGCGTGCAGGCTGTTGAGAATCACCACAAGTGGGTGGAAGCCGCCAAATTCCTGGGCTGCCATTCCATACGGGTGAATGCGGCCGGCACCGGCACGGCTGAAGAGGTTGCCAAAGCTGCCGCCGACGGACTGCACCGGCTTTCTACTTTTGCGAAAGATTTCGGCATTGGCGTGATCGTGGAAAATCACGGCTCTTATTCATCCAACGGCCAGTGGCTCAGCGGCGTAATCTCATCGGTGGGGCTCGACAACTGCGGCACCCTGCCCGACTTCGGCAACTTTTGCATCAACAGAACCCAGCCGGAAACCAATACGCCCGAAGGTTGGGCCAATACCAAATGCCTCGAAGAGTATGACCGCTACAAGGGTGTGCAGGAACTCATGCCTTTTGCAAAAGGTGTAAGCGCCAAAACATACACATTCGATGAGCAGGGCAACTGCGTGGAGACCGACTACGATCAAATGCTCAAGATTGTGAAGGCCGCCGGATACAACGGTTATATTGGAATTGAGTACGAAGGGAGTGAGCTGTCGGAAGTGGAAGGCATACTCGCCACCAAGGCACTGCTGGAGCGCGTCGGCGCCATGGTGTAGCTCACAACGTTTGCAGCACTTGCCTGTAGTTAAGAAAAATAAAAATGAAAAAGCCATTGAGCGATGTGGCTGAAATGAAATTCAGCCACATCGTTCTCTTAAAGTCGGCGTTGCTGGTGTCACGGTATACCTGCGCAAACCAGAAAAGAAAGTATCCTACTACCGGAGCCATTGCTAGTAAAAACGCGTAGGCATAGTCGCGGCGAAAGTAGGTGTCGAAATACCAGAGAAATAAGGCAGAGGCCACAAAGAACAGGCAGCCCACAAACACAAACGTACCTCTCACGCCCAACACCAGGCTTATCGTCCGGTCGCCACGCCTCGCATCCTCGTCGTGCTGAAAAACCTGCGTCATCGGATAGGTTCCACCCAAGAGTAAACTCGACAACGCGGCCGGAATGAGAACCGCCGGATTGACCAGGTTGCCGACACCGTAGTTGTTTATCCCCACATAGCACATCAGAAATGTAAAGAAGCCCTGGAAAAGGCAAACTGTAAGCCAGCCGGCAAGGGCATGCTTTTTTAGCCGTATCGCCGGATGGCTATAGGCTTTAGACACCAGACCGTAAATCAGCAACATTGCGCTGAACGTCAGGTTAACCATAAGGTAACCCAACACGATGGCTACAACATCGAAGAGCAACGACAAATAATAAAGACCCTTGCTTACCGGCGGAGGATTCTTGAGCCCGCCGATACTCTGTTCGTCCTTGTCGAAGTAACTATTAAATCCGTTGCTGGCCGGATAAAGAAACAGATGCACGATGATAAAGACCCAGGCCATGTAATGACCCGCGTAGTTAGGTGAGACGCAGAGGCTGAACAAGTAAACCGGAAGGAGAAAGTATGAAAATGGAATACGAAGATGCAACCACGCGGAACGAGAAAGCATAAAAGATGGTTTGAATCACAAGTTATCATTTTTTTAAAGTATAATTGACCTTTGCCCTAACCTATGAGTTACCTGAGTGCGCTTGGAACTGCTGTGCCGACACACCAATTCAAACAGGAGACAATTGCTGCATTTATGGAAAAAGCCATGCAGCTCGACTACGAAGGAAGTCGAAAGTTGCACACCATCTTCAGAGCGAGCGGTATCCGGCATCGGCATTCTGTACTCGACGACTATGGAAAAACTCACGGCTTTACTTTTTATCCAAACAGCGCCGACTTTGAACCCTTCCCGACTACACATCAGCGCATTGCGGCATTCAGAAAACACGCGTCGGTGCTGAGCACACAAGCAGCGGAGAAGGCATTTCAACAAAGACCATCGCTGGAGAGGAAGCAGATTACACACCTGATCGTTGTGTGTTGCACTGGCATGTATGCACCGGGTCTCGACATCGAACTCGTGAATAATCTTGCGCTGTCATCGTCCGTGAGCCGCACGTGCATAAACTTCATGGGATGCTATGCCGCGTTTAATGGTATCAAAGTTGCGGATGCATTTTGTAAGGCAAACCCGAACGCCAAGGTGCTGCTGGTTTGCACTGAACTTTGCAGCTTACATTTCCAAAAAGAAAACACAGACGACAACCTGCTGGCCAATGCCCTTTTTGCCGATGGATCCGCTGCCGCCATCATTGAGGGCACAGCGCCCGATGGCATTTCACTGGAGCCGACATCATTTCACAGCGACCTTGCGCCGGAAGGCGCCGCCGATATGGCGTGGAACGTAGGCAACCTTGGATTCGAGATGCACCTGTCGGCATATGTGCCCGGTATTATAGAAAGTGGAATTGTGAAACTCACACGATCGCTGCTCTCCAAATTGTCGAAGCGTATGGCCGACATCGACTACTTCGCCATTCACCCCGGCGGAAAAAAAATACTCGAGGTGATTGAAAAACAACTGGACATAAGTAAGGCGCAGAATGCGCCAGCCTATGAGGTGCTGCAAGCCTATGGCAACATGTCGAGCCCCACGGTGTTGTTTGTGCTAAACAAAATCATGCATACGCTCTCGGCCTCGGATCGCGATAAACACATTCTCAGTTTTGCATTTGGCCCGGGCCTCACCCCTCGAGAGCATGATCCTAACTGTAAGAAACTGATGCGCCCCGACCTCACCGCCCGGTCGCCCGACGAAGAAATCATGGAATGATCTCAATTGCTCGGGCGAGGTAGTTCACCAAACGTTACGCGAGCTCGAAGTGATAAACAAGTGGCTCGGTGGAAACCAGGTAACAATTAGCGCATTGAAAAAACTGCTTCGACACCACGAAGTCGAGAACCCCGTCAGAACGCCGACCTCGGGTGTGGCGGCGGCGACATGCTTGTTCATATTCTTCGGTTGGCACGGCGCAAAGGCTGGAGCGCAAATCTTGTGGGTGTCGATGCCAACCCGCACATCATCGCCTTTGCGCGTCGCAACATTGCCGCCTATCCCGCCGTCCGGCTGGAGACCTTTGACATATTTTCTGAAGACTTCAAAAATCAGGAAATGGACATAGCGATTGGCACTTTGTTCTTTCATCATTTCCCGTCTGCTGTATTGACCGATTTCCTGGCCAGCTCATCAGGCAAACCCGCATCGGAATTATCATCAACGACATCCACAGGCACGCATTGGCCTACCATTCCATCCGCCTTCTCACAAGGTGGTTTTCCAGGTCGGCTATGGTGAAGTACGACGCCCCATTGTCGGTGAGGCGCGCGTTTACCCGTGCCGAACTACAAAAATTCTGAACGACGCGGGCATCCGTCACTACAGTATGCAATGGAAATGGGCCTTCCGCTGGCAGGTGATTATCTATGCGCAACCGTCATAACCGCCACAAAATTCTGGCATAATTTTTTGTAACTTTAGTAACACCAGCCAGATTGAAAATCGCCGTGTGACACGTGTACCAAAGCACGATAGTAACCCAAAGGATTTCCCTTATGCAAATAAAAAATTTAACTGCTAATCTATGAAAACAACTCCGGTCTTAACACTAGTGGCCTTGTCCGTTCTGTTATCGTGTGGGTCAAATCCGCTTGGGAAAAAAGTAAATGAGCCCTTTCAGGGAAATGCATATGAATCAAACAACCGTTTCTTTCGTGGTACCGGTAAAGGCTCCAGTACACAAGATAATATTGCGCGGAGCAAAGCCGACCTTGATGCCAAAGCGCAACTAGCCGGCCAGGTAAACACAACCATGAAACAGGTTGCCGACCAGTATCTCGGTCAAACCGAGAACGCCAATGCCGCCGATGTGGCCGACAAATTCCAGAGTCTCGTGCGCCAGGTCATGAACACCGAAATAGCCGACTTGCGCAAGATCGGCGAAAAGAAATATTTCAATGAAACCTCGAAGGAGTACACTGTTTTCATGGTGTATGAAATTAAGAAGAACGCCATGTTCAGGTTCATGAAAAAGCAGGCAAAAACAGACAACACGATAGATGAACGGCAGCGTGAAGTGATTGAGAAAATACTGGACGAAGAACTCAGCAAGATGGAGGCAGAAGAGGCCGACAATTAGCCTGTGCAACCCGTGGATGGTTTTGAACGTCTAATGTTCATAAAGCAACCTACCTCCCAGCCATGAAACAACTTTTACTTCCAGTTGCCCTGGTCGCAATCTCGCTGTCCGCTCGCGCCCAGGACGGTTCATTTCATCTCGATAAAGAATATGCCATTGCCACGAACGGCACTGTTGACCTCAGCAGTTCAGATGCCGACGTCATCATTACCGGCACCAAGCGCAAAAACGCCCACGTAAAAATTGATCGAAAGGTGGAAGTCAAGGGTTGGACGTGGGGCGACCGGGACTTTAAAGTGGAAGTGGAAACACTCGGCAACGACCTTCGCATTCGCGAACGTCATAGCAGCGGATCGGTGAGCATAGTTGGTTCCTATCGTGAAGAATATAAAATCCAGATTGAAGTACCCGAATCGGTCAGCCTCAAAGTTCGGGGCGACGATGGCGATTACTATGTGAAGAACATCAATGGAGAGATTTCCATCAGCGCCGACGATGGAGACATTGAGCTTGTAGGCTGTAAAGGCAATCGATTCTTCATACGTCTGGATGACGGCGACCTGAAAATGGAGCGCGGCGCGGGTTCGCTCGATATAGTGGCCGACGATGCAGACGTGGTGGTTTACGACGGCGCGTTCACAAGTATCCACGCCGACGTTGATGATGGCGACCTGCGAATCGAGACGTCACTCGCTGATAACGGCGACTACCAACTGGAGTCGGAAGACGGCCACATTGAGCTGAGCATCACCTCGGGCGGCGGTGAATTCGACATCCGCCACGACGATGGTCGCATAGTGACTGAAGGCGCGTTCGAAAAGCTTGAGAAAACAGAAAGCCACACACACCTTTCATTGAAAGGCGGAAATGCCAAAGTGAATTTCAGAATGGACGACGCCAGCGTGAGGCTTATCGCGAGCAGGTGAGCGTCAAAACGTCGCACACCTGTACCGAAGCCTTCAGCGAAGCCATCGGGTCGGCCTTGCTGGGTATGAACTCCTGCGATACAAAACCGGTGAATCCGTTCTTGATAAGCGCGTTCATAATGGCAGGGTAGTATAGCTCCTGCGTTTCGTCGAGTTCGTGCCTGCCGGGCACACCCCCCGTGTGAAAATGCGCAATGTAATCTTTGTACTTCGTAACGGTGGCGATCACGTCGCCCTCCATAATCTGCATGTGATAGATGTCGTACAACAACTTGAAATTGCCTGACCCCAGTTTTTCACAAAGAGCGACGCCCCATTTAGTGTGATCGCACTGGTAGTCGGCATGATCGACTTTGCTGTTCAGCAACTCCATGCATATCTTAATATCATATTTCTGCGCAAGCTTCACTACCGGGTCAAGCCCCTTGGCGCAATTTTCCAAACCCTTCATTTCGCTCAGGCCGTTTCTGTTGCCAGAAAAGCAGATCAGGTTCTTGATTCCGTCATTGGCAGCCTTGGGAATAATATTCGTGTAGTCCTTCAGGAGTTGATCGTGCAGC
>JAAURZ010000017.1 GCA_012031955.1 Bacteroidia bacterium | reverse complement strand
CAAGACTTATTGGTATGTGAAGAAGTACCTTGCCCATAAGGTGGCATTTGAAGACGCCGTGAAGGCGCCTGGGCAAACGCAGGTCATCACTTTCGAGAATAAAAGCAAGCGCACACTCGATGATCTCGCCGTGGAGATTGCCGTGGAGCCCGTTCAACTGAAAGCGTTGAACAAATGGGCGCTGAAGGGACGCATACCCGACGACAAGGCGTATACCGTTATCGTGCCCGCTACTCCGGCAAGTGCTGCTGTTGTGGCAAACAAAACGCCGACGTTTCCAAGCGACATGCGGACGTCAAAACCGCGTATTACCGGCGCGCCATCAGCGGCCTCGGCAAAAGACGGCCGTATCAAAATCAACGGACTTATCGCCATCAAGGCACGGCCGTCGGAAGATGCCAAAGCCCTGGCCGCAAGGGGCGGCATCGACTTGTCGCTGTTTCTGAAGGCCAACGAGATGTCGATAAGCGAACCGATTCGCGATGGCGACGTGTACTTTCTTCAGAAAAAACGGAACCGCGCAACCGATGCCTACTATACGACGCAAGCCGGCGAAACTATGTGGAGCATCAGTCAGAAATTCGGCGTAAAAGTGAGCAGGCTTGAACGTTATAACCGCATGCGTGAAGGGGAGAATCCCAAGCCGGGGCAGGTAGTCTGGCTGGCGTCAAGGAAGCCCAGGAACGACGCAGGACCATCCCTTCCGGCTGAAGTGTTGGAAGTGGATGGCGATAAAACGTTTAACTGGTCTGCCGCCCCTGATGCCGACGCAACCGCTCGCGAGGAACAGGAAAAGCCTTCAAAACCAGAAACAACGATGGCACAGGAAAACCAGCTTGATATTGGCGACTCCGTCGAAGTGCAAGCACCCGTTGCGTTGGATACGGCAGGCACGGTGGCAGCGGCGCACGAGCCCAGGCAACAGGCAGCGGAAAAGGACACTGTGAAGATTATGCCGGCGGTGGCAGCCGATACGGTTGCACGCATACCGCTGAAGGTAATTCCCACGGAACACCAGGTGAAGCAAGGCGAAACACTTTACGGCATTGCACGGCAATATGAGTTGGAAGTGATGGACCTTGCCAAATGGAACAACCTCAATCTGCAGCAGTCCATCAAGCCAGGTCAACAATTAAGTTTGGTGAACCCGGAGGCCGATAAAAAGGAAGACACCGCAAGCAAGCCCAGGGAAGTAATACACGAAGTGAAGGCTTCCGATACCCTATATAGCGTGGCGAGAAAGTACAACGTCACGATAAAAGAGCTTATGGATTGGAATGGCAAGAAGGATTTCAACGTTTCTGTGGGCGAGAAACTGCGTGTAATGCAGCAATAAACTGCCATTTTTGGCAATTTGCTGAAATTTATTACCTGATGGGCCGGTTTTTGGCATCCAAACTACCAAATGTTACAAAAATGGATATTTTTGTGACTCACGACTTACGTTGCTCAATACGAGTTTACATTAATGCAGACAGACACTAAGGCAATTGATTTGGTAATGTTGGTGGATGATAACGACACCGACAACTTCATCAGCAAACGAATTATTGAAATTACCAAGTTTGCCAGGCGCGTGGAGGTAAAGGGGTCTGGCAAGGCAGCGCTCGACTACTTGAAAGAGAATGAGAACAACGCCGACAATCTGCCTAGCCTTATCTTCCTCGACATCAATATGCCGATTGTGGACGGCTTCGTTTTCCTTTACGAATTTGAAAAATTCAACGAGCTGGTTCGCAACAAATGCAAAGTGATTATTCTCTCCAGCTCCGATAACAAGCGCGACATCGACAAGATCGTCAACAACAATCATGTCATCAAATTCATTACCAAGCCGTTGACCGAGATCGCCCTCGACGAAATCAAATTGAACAACATTTAGGATTTTCTGTTAGCGGGTTTAGTAGTATTTTTAACCAAAACCCGTGACATGAAGAAAAACCTGATTCTCGTGGGCATGTATGCCCTTTTTTGTTTGCCGGCGGCGGCCCTCTTTGCACAAAATGCCGATTCCACTGCCACGACCGACACAGTCAAATACTGGAAAACCAACTTCAAGTTTGCACTCAACGTCAATCAGGCTTCGTTCTCTTCTAACTGGAAGGCTGGCGGCGTAAATTCCATCGGGCTTAGTTCGCTGCTCAACGTCAAGGCTAACTATAAAAAGAATAAATCATCGTGGGACAACGAGATCGATCTGCTGTTTGGCTTTGTCAACAACGACGGCCAGGGCTACAGGAAAACTCAGGACCGTATATTTCTCGATACCAAATATGGATACGACCTCAGCAAGCATTGGAGTTTCTACACCTCGCTGAATTTCCTTAGCCAGTTCGCGCCCGGCTACGTGTACAACGACGATGGAACCAAGACCATCATATCTGATGGTTTCGCACCGGCATTTCTCACCTCCTCCTGGGGCCTTGAATATCATCCGGTAGATTACTTCAAAGTGAGGGTTTCTCCTTTTTCGCCCCGCTTCACATTTGTGAGCGACGTGGAGCGATTTGTTACGCCGGCAAACCCGGAACCCTACGGCGTAGCACCGCCGGACAACATGCGGACTGAGTGGCTCGCTTTTCAACTGCTGGCCGACTTCAACAAAGACATTGCCACCAATCTGAATTTGAAATGGCGATATATAATGTATGCCAACTATGAGACACTGGAACTGAAAACAATTGACCACAGACTCGACCTGAATATAACCGCCAAAGTAAACAAGTTCATTAACGTGAGTCTCGGTGGCATCTTGTTGTATGACTACGATCAGGACAGTGGCGCCCAACTCAGCCAGCTCCTCAACATAGGATTTCTGTATACCTTCCAGAATTATAAGGAAGAAAAGTAAACTGTATGTCGGCGGAAACATTCATCAACCAGATTGTCGCAGCCTATTCGTTTAAGGGCGACGCCATCTACCTGGGCGCAGGCATACTAAACAACGACATTCTCGCCGACGCAAGGTGAATTTGTCGTTGCGCATGATGAATCGCCACGGCCTGGTAACTGGTGCCACGGGTCCGGAAAACAGAACACTGCAGCTCATCGCCGAGCAGTTGTCGCGTGCCGGCGTGCCGGTGTTTATGCCCGACATGAAGGGCGACCTTACTGGTATGGCCCGCGAAGCTGAGGTAAACGAGCGCCTCACGACGCGTGCGCAGGCGTTGGGTATCGGCTATCAGCCTTCTGCTTTTCCGGTGGAGTTGTATTCACTCACAGGAAAATCGGGCGCACAGATGCGCGCCACGGTGACTGAATTTGGACCTGTATTGCTGAGCAAAATACTGGAGTTGAACGATGTGCAGACGGGTGTACTCACCATCCTCTTTAAATATGCCGACGACAAGCAGTTGCCTGTTGTCGACTTTAACGACTTGAAGAAAGTGCTGAACTACTTGTCGGAAGGGCCGGGAGCGGCAGAAATAAAAAACGACTACGGAAAAATATCGTCGTCCACTGCGGGTACCATTCTCCGCAAAATCGTGGCACTGGAACAGCAGGGAGTCGATCAGTTGTTTGGTGAGCGATCGTTCGATGTGGAAGACCTGATGCAGAAAGTGGACGGCCAGGGTGTAGTCAGTCTGCTCGACGTATCTGACATTCAAGACAAGCCGGCCGTATTTTCCACGTTCATGCTTTCGTTGCTCGCCGAATTGTACCAGACGCTTCCCGAAGTGGGCGACCCTGACAAACCCAAGCTTGTCTTCTTCCTTGACGAAGCACACTTGCTATTTAAAGACGCCTCCAGGGCGTTCATGGAACAAGTCGATCAGGTGATACGGCTCATCCGGTCTAAGGGTGTGGGCATTTTCTTCTGCACACAACTCACGCAAGACGTGCCGCCTTCGGTGCTTTCGCAGCTTGGGTAACCGCCGTACATCATGTGGTGCGCGCGTTTACGCCCAACGACGTAAAGGCGTTAAAGGAGACAGTGAAGACATTTCCGCGTTCCGATTTCTATAAAATTGAAGAAGCGTTTACTAAACTTGGTATCGGCCAGGCGTTTGTTACCGTGCTAAACGAAAAAGGTATTCCCACCGAAACAGTGGTCACGCACCTGGCACCGCCCGCTTCATTTATGGGTCCGCTTGACCAGCCGCAACTGCATGCATTGATGAACAGCTCCGAGATGTTTGAGAAGTACAAGGATGCCATCGACCCGCAGAGCGCGTTCGAGATACTGGATGCCCGTATCAAAACATATGCCCACGAGCAAGCGGAACAAAAAGGAAAGACAATGCAGTCCGCCAGGTCGGGTAGCCGCAAAAGAGAGCAGTCCACGCTGGAGCAGGTAATGAAGTCGTCGGTAGGCAGGCAGATAGGGCGTGAGCTCGTACGTGGCGTGTTTGGCGTGCTCTTCGGCAACACCGGCCGGAGGCGGTCCGGGAGCATCTTCTGAAACAAGCGTGGCGTCGCAGCGCCTAAAGTATAAACTATGTGGGAAGATCACGATGAAGAGTCATTTGACCCCGACGACGAGCGACGCAAGTTCGAACGCATGCCCCTCTTTGCAAAGGCCGAAGAGATACAGGAACTGGTGAGGCGAATCGTTGACACGCTTGACAAGGACGACCCGCACGCCGAGGTGCATTCGTCAGTCATGCTCGACAATGCCATTACCCTTTCCGCCAAAATCGCAAGCGCCGAGGCCGTGAGTGATTATATCCTGAAGATGGAAGACGCTACCCTCATAAAAATTCACGCGCGCAGCCTGCTGACCCAGGCCGCATCGCTTCGCTATCTGGAATTGATAGACGCCGCGTATCTCAAGTTGTTGCAAACCGAAATGGACGCCTTTCGCACGCTCTTCAGGAAATGGGTCGCCGCCTTCGAAAAGACGACAAAGAAAAATGACGACGGCTGGGGACTCTTTTACAAAGGCGAGTAACGCGTGTCAAAAGTCAGTGTCCAGACCAAGGCGGTCTTTGAGTAGTTTTACCAGCGGGTTCTTTTCCGTCAAATAGTCGAGTTTCTCGCGAGGCGTGTACATGACCTTCTTCGACGTTTCTTCCACGCGTATCTCATAGCTTATTTGAACGAGGCCGTTTCGCAGTTGCTCGCGAAGGAAGGAGAGCAGTTCCACCCGGAGGTCGTTAAAAGTCGTTTCCTGAATGGCGTTGTTCAGCAGCAGCTTGATGTCCGTACCAGACAACTCGAATGGCTGGCTCAGAAGCTGGTAGTCAAGCTGAAAAGCCTTGCGGCCCTCGGCGAACAGATTCCAGGCCATCTGAAGTTGATCTGTTGAGAATGGCTGGTCGGTGTGCAGGTCCGTAGTTGCCGACGCGTCTTTGTCCGCGGCGGTCTTGTCGACTTCGAGCAGCTTGTTGATTTTAACGGTTGTTTTCGGCGCGCTCTTGAAGCGCGATTTTTCGGCAAAGTTGGGTTTGAGGGAAATCTCGGGAGTTGAAGTGTCTTCCGCGTCGGAGGTGTTCGGGAGGTCGCCCTCGTCGGCTACATCACTTTTTTTTTAGCACTGGTGCGTCGCCTGCAGATGCGCCATTGGCGAGCGATACGCTTTCCTTGTCGATTACATGCCGAACGTGGGCCATTTTCATCAGCGCCAGTTCTACGCTCAGCCGCTGGTTTTTGCTTCCCTTGTAATTGATGTCGCACTGACTCGCCAGGTTCAGCCAGGTGAGTAACAAAGTGGGCACGGCTGTTTGTGCTTGTTGTACATATTTTTTCTTGACACTGTCGGGCACTTCCATTAAATCTACCGTACGGGCATCCTGTGCTACCAGCAGATTGCGGAGGTGTTCACCCAGGCCGACGATGAAATTGTGTCCATCAAAACCTTTGCGCAACACCTCGTCGAGCAGCAAAAGCGGTTGTGTATGATTCTGCGAAAGCAGGGCGTCTACCACCTTAAAATAATAGTCGTAGTCGAGGATATGGAGGTTGGCCAGTGTGTCTTTGAAAGTCACCCCCTTACCGGCGGAATAAGTGACCATCAGGTCGAAAATAGACAGCGCGTCGCGCAGGGCGCCGTCGGCCTTTTGCGCAATGAGATGGAGCGCTTCCGGTTCGGCATCAATACCCTCGCGCTTGGCAATGGTGCCCAGGTGAGCCGCTATGTCGGCGATCTGTATGCGGTTGAAATCGAATATCTGGCAACGTGAGAGGATGGTGGGTATCACCTTGTGCTTTTCGGTGGTGGCCAGGATGAAAATTGCATAGGAGGGAGGTTCTTCCAGCGTCTTCAAAAACGCGTTGAAGGCGGCGTTGGACAGCATGTGAACCTCGTCTATAATATAGACTTTAAATTTCCCGAACTGCGGTGGGTACCGCACCTGGTCGATGAGGTTCCTGATGTCCTCCACCGAGTTGTTGGAGGCAGCATCCAGTTCGAAAATATTCAGCGTGTTGTCCTTGTATTTGTCGGGGTCGTCGAACCCGTTTATGAGGCGGGCAACGATGCGTGCGCAGGTAGTTTTGCCCACACCCCTGGGTCCGCAGAACAGCAGCGCCTGGGCCAGTTTGTTGCTGTCGATGGCGTTTTTGAGCGTAGTCGTAATATGCTCCTGTCCCACAACCTCGTCGAAGGCTGCGGGGCGGTACTTGCGTGCTGAAACGACAAAATTTTCCATCTGGCCGCAAGATAATAGCTGTGGCGGATAAATTATAAAATGACTCACTGAATAATCGGCCATGCCGTCGACACCGTGCCGCGCGTCGGCGTGAACCATTTTCGATGTATATTTGTCTCCCTTTTCAGGTTGTTCTTTGACAAAAAATATCCTGACAAAAATCAAAACGGGGCCGACCGGTTTTGACAGGATGCGTGATGGCGTACATAAGCATGCAGGCTCATGGGATGAGAGCCTCAAAAGATAGTCCTATATAATAACTGGCGAATCTAACTACGCCATGGCTGCCTAATCTCAAATAGTTTTGAGATTCAGGGCTTGGTCCCGATAAGATCGGGACGGCCATCGTCGCTCGGTACCTCACGTTCTGCGGGTATCGAAATCGCGACGTCGATTGACAGAACTGGGCTGTATGGAGTTGCAACATGCCGTCGAGACAAAAGCAACTAAGGCAGTGTTTGGTGGCTGATGACCTGGCATTGCTCGAAAATCAATATCAGCTAAGCATGTAGAAAGTCCGTTGATCATCTTCTCTGGACCAGGGTTCGAATCCCTGCGGCTCCACTAAAAAAAGCAACCTGCGCGCAGGTTGCTTTTTTTGTTTCAGTATTTTCAAATGACCGTATGGTCCTCATAAAAGCAACAGGGGTCGGTATCCGATACCAACCCCTGTGAGAATCAACGATCATTAGATCGCTGAACCTATTTCTTCTTCTTAGCAGTCTTCTTCTTAGCGACTTTCTTCTTTGCTGCTTTCTTAGCGACTTTCTTCTTCGCCGCTTTCTTTGCTTTCTTTGCCATAGCGTTTTTTGTTTAAGTTAAACATTTGATTAACGCTTTGAAATTAACAGAATATATTTTAAAAAGCAAAATTTCGGCACACACCGCACCTTCGTCATGCACTTGTCGATGGATTCAAGAGCTGTTCAACGCCTCATCGTGTGTGGTCATCGTAGCACCACCACACCCAACTTCATCACTAACACTCACTACACTTGCGCGCTCATCACGCGCACGCGTGTACCGACATGTTCATTGACATCATCCGCATTCTCTTCAGTCCGTTTCTTTCAAATCATTTTGAAAATTTCACTGAGAGACAGAAATCTTGGCTCTGCTTTGTTAAAAGGCACTCATTTTTGAAAAATTTATAATGCGTACATTTGTGATCGATAGCCGATGTATCTATGATCAAGAGAATCTTATGCTCCGTAATTGCCGTTGTAAGTTGGACTTCACTCACTTTGCTGCTGGGCAATGCCTGCATTCGTGCACAAACCACAGACTACCGGCGAGAGGCGCAACTGCTCACTAAAAAATTTTAGAAAAACATTTCGATCCACGCCCGTTGGACGACGATTTTTCTGAAAATGTGTGGGAAACCCTCCTTCACACGCTTGACCCGGAAGGACTTCACATCACGGAAGCCGACCTCGCGCCGGTAAAATTATTCGAACACAAACTCGATGATGAGTTGCGAACAAATAGTTGGTTGTTTGTTCCAGCCGTCACCAATATGTACAAAGCTTCGCTCGCACGTTCCGAAGCGCTTGCCACGCGCTTGCTGTCGAAGCCGTTGTCGTTCGTCACGACCGGCGATTCCATCTGGCTCGACGAACCCGCGAGGGCCAAGGACGCAGCCGCCAATGAGGCATACTGGTTGCGTTGGGTGAAATACAAGACGCTCGACCGTGTATATGCCCTTGCATTACAGGAAGGCGTGACCGGCTCGGCGCAACAAATACTCTTACGCTTCGGCGCACAAGCGCAGAAGCAGGTACTTGCTGCTGTGCTGCGCTCCATTCAGAAAGCGACGTCGGGCCGCAATGGTGTCGGCGCCTACGTGGCAGACCGCTACCTTCAATCTGGTTGCTGCGGCTTTCGATGCCCATACGCGTTACATCACCGCCAGCGCGTTCGAGGATTTTATTTCTGCCATCAGTGCCGAGGGCCTTTCATTTGGACTTGGGCTTGAGGAAAATGAGCGCGGCGAGATCGTGATCGAACACCTTGTGCCGGGAGGCCCTGCATGGAAGTCGGGCGAACTGAATACTTCAGACGTGCTTGTACGATTGAAAGTAGGCAACAACCCCGCCATGGAAATGTATGGCCTCGGGCTCGATGATGTCGACGGCTTGATCGACGACCTCAACCAAACGGAAGTGCGTTACGGTCCGCAAAACAGGTGGCAAGATCATAACCGTGAAACTCAGGAAGGAGCAGATCGCATTGGAAGACAATGTGGTCCGCAGTTTCCTGTTACGTGGCCAGAAGATAATCGGCTTTATATCGCTGCCAGGGTTCTACACAGATTTCCGGAGCGGTGCCAATGGCAGGCACAGTGTCAGTGCGTGGCACAAGAGATCGTTAAGCTTAAGCGCGAAGGAATCGATGGCCTCATTCTCGATGTTCGATTCAACGGCGGAGGATCGCTGAAAGAAGCGATGGACCTCGCCGGCATCTTCATCGACCAGGGCGCACTGGCGATCTCGAAAGACCGCGAGGGAAATCTGAATACACTCAAAGACGCTTACCGCGGCACTGTATACGACGGGCCGCTGCTGGTGCTCACCAACCGCCTCAGTGCCTCTGCGTCGGAATTTCTAGCCGCCGCTCTGCAAGATCATCATCGCGCCATCATTTTCGGTTCTCCAACCTATGGCAAGGCGACGGCGCAGCAGATCATACCCATCAACCCGGCCGCCACTACATTGGAAGAAGGTCTCACGAAAAGAAGCGGCAACGGTTTTGTTGTGCTCACCACGCAGAAGACTTATCGTGTTACCGGCCTCACCGCCCAGATGCAGGGTGTGAAGCCTGACATCTGTGTGCCGGACATACTTGAGGCACTCGACATCTATGAATCATCGCAGCCTCTTGCGCTGTCGGCCGACTCCGTACAGAAGAAGGTCTACTATTATCCGGCAGCGCCGCTCCCGCTTGCCGAACTGAACCGGAGAAGCAAGGCGCGCACCGACACCAGCACGATATTCAAAGGCATAGGCGACCTCACGCTCCTGCTACAGCTTACGATGGCGGGAGGTGAGCGCATACCATTGTCGTGGAATGAATTTGCGGCGCGCGCACCAGCGCCAAAGACGCGCAGGTGCTGGCGAAACTTGTCGATGACTTCCGCGCCCCATACGCTGTCGACAACCACGCCCTTGACGTGAAGCGGATGGAGGTCGACGATTTCATGCGCGATTTGAATGCCTATTGGTTGGAAAATCTGACAACCGATGTATATTTGGCGGAAGCCTTTCTCGTGATGGCAGACTATCTGGAACTAAGCAAACAGTAAAATTCAACGTAACCATGTTGTACACCACGCAAACCCCGACGCGGGCGATTGCCTTGTTGTCGGTCTTTTTAATCTTCACCCTGCAGTCCGTGCGCGCGCAGGAGAGCGCAGGCCAGCACATGCAAGACATTAATAAACTGGAGGTAGCCCTGCAGGAAAAATACATGACCTACATGAGCACAGTGGCCCATAGCAGCAGCGCGCGCAAGGTAGAGAAGCGTCGCGAAGAACTCATCAAGAGTATCCAGGAGACCATCCGCGAGGCAGCCAGGCTGCGCCCCTACAAAGGCGACGCATCATTGCGCACCACGTACCTTGAGTACCTTAAAATTTTGCAGACTGTATTTAAGGAAGACTATCACAAAATAGTCGACATGGAAGAAATTGCAGAGCAGTCGTACGACAACATGGAGGCGTACCTGATGGCGCAGGAGCAGGCCGGAGACAAGCTTGAAGCAGCCGCTCTCAAACTGGAGCCCGCATACGGCACCTACGCTGCCACCCACAGCGTGAGGCTGACCGAGCCTGAAAAAGAAAGCAAGCTGTCGAGAAAACTGCGACTCACCGGCGAGGTGAACCACTATTCCCATATCATCTATCTCATCTTCTTTAAGAGCCATCACCAGGAAGGCTACCTCATAAAGGCCATGGATACCGGCGACCTGAATGCCGTGGAGCAGAGCCGCAACACGCTGAGGCGCTATGCCGAAGAGGGTCTTGCAAAACTGGACACGATGAAGCCATTTAAAGGCGATGGAAGCCTGCTGAATGCCTGCCGCCGTGTGCTTGAATTCCATAGGGCGGAGGCAGGCGAGAAGACAGCCGTCGCCGTTGACTTTCTCATCAAGAAAGACGAGTTTGAAAAGGTCAGGAAGGTGTACGAGGCGAAAAATAGCCACACCAACGCCGACATGGACGAATACAACCTGCGTGTGAACGAGCTGAACGCCGCCGTGCAAGAGTATAACAAGAATAACCAGTCGATGAACCAGGAACGCAGCAAGGCATTCGACCACTGGGTAAACACGAAAAAGAGGTTTATGGACTCGCACGTACCCCGTTAGTAGCCAGCCTGGAGATTTAGAAATCGCAAAATAATTCTATTTTTGCACCTCATTGCGGCTTAGCGGTAAGCCATGGCTCCGTAGTTTAATGGATAGAACGAGAGATTCCGGTTCTCTTGGTGGGGGTTCGATTCCCTCCGGGGCTACCAGACCGGAAAGGCCGAGAATTTCTCGGTCTTTCCTTTTTAAAATCCTGCTCAAATCCCTTTAAAACGCGGATTACTTCGTTCTCAGGGCGGTTCGACACTTGCCATTTTCAATGATCACATTTTCAGAGAAGATTGAACCAACAAGTTTCTGTTTGTTGGGTACACTGGCAGCTTCGTAGTGCTTCCGAAGGTTCTGGATCAGGTTGATTCCGGAGCTCAGGTACCGCATGTAATTCGTTTCCTTTCCGTCCAGTCCCGCTAGCTTCCCCCGAAGCTTTGCGATCTCGTCTTTGAATCGCGGCTTCATGAACGCATAGCTGTCACGTTCAATTTCGTTCATCACATATTTCTCTTCCAGTGAAGACAATTTCTTTTCAGCGCTTTTCAGATTTTCTTTCAACTTGCTGATTTCCTGTTCACGGTTTGATTCGTTTGCCTGAAAGATTGTCTTCATTATCTCACGGTATAGCTTCTCGATCTCTGGCCTCACCGCTACTTCATCAAAATAGCTTAACAGCGCTTCGCGTGCGACTCCGGCTGGAATTCTTTCTGTACAACCATTCCGACAATGGTAGTATTTGTAATACTTACTTCTTTCTTTCGATGCACTGCTTATTGGTTTGCCACCACACTTGCTGCAAGTAATGAGCGATCGCAGTGGAGTGTCATCATTGACTTTTTCGTACACCTTACGGTGATGGGCCTTTCCCTTCAATAAGTTCTGGACTTTGTTGAACAGTTCTTCTGAAATGATAGGTTCATGAAGTCCTTGAACAACCTGGGCATCGTCGTCTTTGAATTCGGGAACGAATATCTTTCCGAAGTGATTCCTGCCCACCGTTTTTCGAAACTGCGGATGAAAGGCTTGAAATTCATCTTTGATAAAATGAGGAGAATTGTGAATGGGGCTTAAATGAAGGTCGGACCTAATTTCCGGCGCTTTTTTGTTTTTGGTGCCGGTTTATAGGCGTTCAAAACAGTTTGCTAAATAAGTTGAGTAAAACTACTCAGTGCGTTGAGTAATTGCAGAACAGCGCATAAACCTTCGGATAAGATCTATATGAATCCTATTTTATTAGAACTTTTCTGACTGCAAACTTTCCGTTCTGATAAATACGAACGATATAAACACCGGGTTGAAGACCTGCCGTGCTGTAAGCAATTGTTCCAGTCTTATATGTAGGGTAAACGCGAATTAGCGCGCCAACCGAATTATATAAAGATATTCTGGGAGTAGCGGATATGTCATCATAAGCGATGGTCAATTCGCCTGTTTCAGTATTAAAGAACACCCTTGTGGAATTGACCTGTGCCACAATAACGCCGACAACATTGGAATAGCTCGTTTGTCCATCGTAATCTGTCTGGCGAAGCCTGTAGTATGAACGTCCGCCGTAAGGCCAGTTATCACTATAGCTATAATGCCGTTTCTCTGCGGTTGTCCCGGCCCCATCAATACTTACCAAACTATCCCATGACGAGGTATTGGCCGATCTTTCTATAGTGAAATAGTCGTTGTTCAACTCGCTGAGTGTTGTCCAGTTTAATTCAACTTTCTGACCCTCA
>JAAURZ010000016.1 GCA_012031955.1 Bacteroidia bacterium | reverse complement strand
ATCGACCTGATGCAGGATATTCTCACCCAGGCTCAAATCGAAGAGCAATACATCCAAGTCATAAAGCTGTCCAATTATGAAAAAAAACTTTTGCCAGCGACAACTATTCTGGCGTGTTACCGGCTGTGATGGAGGCCCTCGCGAAGGCCAACGCCGGGCATGAGCGTTCGTATGGCGACGATGCTTTCACTGCGAAGGCAACCGCTCATTTCAAAGCACTTTTCGGTGATGACACGGATGTGTACTTCGTTTACAACGGCACTGGCGCCAACGTGCTCGCGCTGTCGGCACTCACGCAGTCGTATCACGCGGTGCTTTGTTCTGACCTCGCGCACGTTCAGGTAGACGAGTCTACGGCACCGGAAAGATTTACCGGATGCAAGTTGCTTCCGGTCGTCTCCCATGACGGCAAGATTCGCCCCGAAGATATTGAAGAACAGATTGACAGAATAGGCGATCCACACCACGCGCAGCCCAAGGTGATCTCCATTTCGCAACCCACAGAATATGCGACGGTATATACTTTGGAAGAAATTAAAGCTATCAGTGCATTGGCACGGAGGCATGACATGCGGGTACACATGGACGGCTCGCGCATTGCCAATGCTGCTGTACACCTTGGCCTCGACTTTCGCGCGTTCACCCGCGACGCCGGCATCGACGTATTGTCATTCGGCGGCACTAAAAACGGGATGATGTTTGGCGAGGCTGTATTGTTTTCGATCCGGCGCTTTCCTTACCGGCAAAGTACCTCCGGAAGCAAGCGATGCAACTCCACTCCAAGATGCGATTCATCGGAGCACAGTTCGATGCATTGCTGTGCAACGATGTCTGGCGTACGAGCGCCGCACACGCCAACACAATGGCTCAGCGCCTGGCTGCCATGTTGCGCAAATACCCCAAGATTCACATCACGCGACCGGTGGATGCAAACGGTGTCTTTGCCATTTTGCCAAGGGAGTGGATTCCGTTGGTGCAGGAAGTCTGCTTCTTCTATATCTGGAATGAACGAACCACCGAAGTGCGATTGATGTGTGCTTTCGATACGGAAGAAAGAGAAATAGAAATGCTGGATGCAAAGCTGGCCGAACTGGCTAGCGCTTAAGAATCTTGAAGGTGCCGCGGTACTTGGCTTCCTCCTCCTTGATGGCAAGGAGATAATACCCCGAAGCAAGGTCTTTAACCCTGACGCGGAGTTCGTGATCGCTGACCACTTCCGTTTCCACGTTCATTTCGTTGCCGATGATGTTATGAACTGTGAGCTTGATATTTTTGGCTAACAGGGTCTCGAACTTGATGTTCACATAATCAGTGGCGGGACTAGGATAAATCTGGACTACTTTGCCTATTTCCTGATTTTGCGAGGCGTAAGCGGTTATGTTATCAGTGACCTGACCCGATGATGGGATCACCACACTCATTAAACCTACCACTACCATTATCGTAAAAAGTCGACGCATATAGCCTTCTGTCCTCCCGTTATACGGCAAATTTCGAACCAAAGTTGGGCGCAAAAACGACCGTATTCACAATTTAGTATAATAGATGGAGAAAAGCTTGAAAAGGTTTAAAGTAAAATCCGATTTTTTTAGAAAATCAATGATGCAAGCGATGGATTGCTGCAGGAACGGCTTCCACGAGGTCTGAGGCAATGAGGCCATCCATCCCCTTATCGTGGGCAACCAGGTCCCCGGTCAAGACCAATGTACAAACGCACCGATCAAAGCCGCCTCAAGAGCGGTGTAGCCCTGGGCAAATAAGCTGGTGATGAGCCCGGTGAGTACATCGCCGGCGCCGGCTGTAGCCATGCCGGGGTTGCCGGTGGAATTAAAATAAATGGCGCCCTCCGGCGAGGCCACAGCAGTGTAGGCCCCTTTAAGTATCACGACACTGCGGGTACGGCGTGCAAGATCGAGCAGCTGAGCGAGTCTCTCAAAGTCGTTACCGACCGGGCTCACAAGCCTCGCAAACTCGCCTGGATGGGGTGTAAGTATGCTTCCGGCGGGCATCATATGAAATAACTCCGGGTGGGCTGCCAGGATGTTGAGCGCATCTGCATCCACTACAAGCGGCACAGGCGCAGTTTCCAACAGCTTCCTGAGCGCTTCGAGCGTCGCCTTTTCCTGGCCCAAGCCCGGCCCGACTCCGATAGCTTTGTAGGAATCCAGGGTGGGGAGGTCGCTAAAAAAATGTTCATGGCGATCGACGGATACCATCGCTTCGGGTACGGCTGTTTGCAATATGGCATACCCGCACGCGGGTACGTGTGTGGTAAGCAGGCCCACCCCCGCCCGCAATGCAGCCCTTGAAGCAAGCACCGCGGCGCCCACCTTGCCGTAGCTACCGGCAATAAGCAGGGCGTGCCCGTAGGTGCCTTTATGGTCAAATTTCTTTCGGGCTTTTTTCATCCTGACTATGTCCTTCCGTGTGACCACGTGGTAGTTTGTAGCTGCTGCCTTTATGGCTGCTTTGCACAAACCGATGGGTAACACTTTCCATTCGCCCACGTATCCGGCATTTTGAGGGAGCAAGAATGCCAGCTTTGGCAGTTGGAATGAAATGGTGTAATCGGCGCACACGATCTCGCCGGAGGATGGTGCGTCGGCGCTAAGCCCCGAAGGGATATCTACACTCACGCGCACGGCCTTGGCTTGATTCATGGCCGCAATCGTGGCGGCATGAAGTCCGGCGGCGGGCCTCGACAGGCCCGATCCGAACACGGCATCAATTACAACATCGCAACCTGCAAACAGATCATCCGATGGCGGCGTGTTGATATCCGTGATTTCAATCGCTCTCGGCAGTCGCTCTAAGTTGACATCAAAGTCGGGCGTTGTTTTTTGGCTGCGGTCCACGATCCATACCCTTACGGGGAAACCCCAATCAAACAGAAGCCGGGCTATACCAAGGCCATCGCCACCATTGTTGCCAGTGCCACAAACCACGCCCACCTTTTGGACCGGCTTGAAGTGCTGTGAGAACCACCCGGCAAACGCCTCGCACGCGCGCTCCATCAAGTCAATTGAAGCAATCGGTTCATGCTGAATGGTATATGCATCCAGGTCTCTTATCTGTGCTGTGGTAAGCAGTTTGATCATTGCAGGCGCGAAAAGTCTAAAGGTTGAAATTAGCGATCCACTTCTCCCAACACAATATCGATTGAGCCCAATATTGCGATCAGGTCGGCAACCAACACGCCCCTGGCCAGATCGGGCAGTATCGACAGGTTCACAAAACTACACGACCGGCACTTGCATCGGAAAGGCACGTCGCTCCTGCCGTCGGCGCGGAAGAAGAAGCCAAGCTCTCCTTTTGGTATTTCGCCTCTTATATAGAAGTCTTGCGCCTTGGGCCTTATTTTCTTGGGCACCAGCGCCTGCGGATCGAAGTCGCGTCGCGTTGTGTTCGCCTTGTAATTTGGCCAGGCATTGCTCAATGATCTTCACAGACTCGTGAAGCTCTTGCATGCGCACCCAAGTGCGGTCCCAGCAGTCGCCTACGGTACCCTGAAGGCCTCGCCCGATCGGAATGGAAAAGTCCAGTTCGGGGTACACAGAGTAACCATCCACTCTTCGCAAGTCGTAACGAAGGCCGGAGCCGCGGAGCATTGGGCCTGTAGCGCCCGCGTTAATGGCAAGGTCGAGCGGAAGCACGCCTACGTTGGCAGTTCTGTTTATGAATATCTTGTTGTCAACGAGAATGTGCTCGAGCTCCATGAGCTTGGGTTTGATGTAGCGCACAAACTCGATACACTTTTCTTCGAAGCCGACCGGCAGATCGTAGAAGAGCCCGCCGATCCAAATATAATTGTACAGCAGTCGGGCGCCCGATGCCCACTCGAGCAAGCGCAGTATGTGCTCACGGTCGCGCATGAGCCAGAAAACGGCGTGAAGGCGCCGATGTCCATACCATAAGTGCCAATGGCAATGAAGTGGGAAGCGATACGATTCATTTCCGCCACGAGCACCCGTACGTATTCCACCCGTTTTGGAATCTGGTCGCTTATGCCAAGCATTCGTTCAACACCCATGGCGTAAACATGCTCGTTGTTCATGGACGTAATGTAGTCGAGGCGATCAACAAAAGGGATCACCTGGTTGTAGGGCAGGTTTTCGGCGTGCTTTTCAAAGCTAACGATGCAGGTAGCCAATGTGCGGCACCACTTCCTTCACTACTTCGCCGTCCATGAGCACTTCGAGGCGGAGCACGCCGTGTGTGGACGGATGTTGCGGGCCGAGGTTAAGTAACATTTCCTCGGGCTTCAGTTCCTGCTGGTTGAACCTGCCTGGTTCAGACCGCTGCAGGTTGTCCTCTTTGTAGATGTATTGGATCTGGTCGGTTGGCACGGCGCGTCTGGCTAATACTCGATCTTGATTCCGCGATAATAGGATTCGTGCTGGTAGTCCTTGCGTAAAGGAAAACCCTGCCAGTCGGCCGGAAGGAGAATGCGGCGCTGGTCCGGGTGACCGGTAAAGTTGATACCATAGAAATCGTACGCTTCTCTTTCGTGCCAGTTGGCGGTCTTCCAAACGTGCGACACTGTAGGCACATGCGGATCGCCCCGGCCTGTCGTGACCGCGAGCGTAAGCCGAAGGTCGTACGGCACCGAGTACAAATTGTAAATGACCTCCATAGTGGCGGCGTCGGCACCATTGTCCAGTCCGGTGAGGCAGGAAAGCATGTCGAAGTATGTATCGGGATGGTCGCGTAGCGCAATGCATACGCCCTGCAGGTCATCGGCCGCGATCCGGAAACCAGGGGGCGTTGTGCTTTCCAGCAGGGTGACTGCGCCTTGCGCCGCCGATTCGACGATGGATTGTATTTGCTGAAAGTCAGGCATTGGTCTCTTCTTTTTTGATGAGTTTTTCCAGCGCGGTGGGTGCCATCACGCTTTCAGACCTGATTTTTCCTGGAGTTTGAGGAAGCCTCCGATCAGCGCTTCGGGGCGCGGGGGACAGCCGGGCACATACACGTCAACCGGAATTATCCGGTCAACACCTTTCACCACGTGGTAACCGTGTTGCCAGTAAGGGCCACCGCAGTTGGCGCAAGACCCCATAGAGACTACATAGCGCGGCTCGGCCATTTGCTCATAAAGGCGGCGAATACGGTCGGCCATTTTGAAAGTGACTGTTCCGGCCACAATCATCACGTCGGCCGTTCTGGGAGTAGCACGTGCCACCATGCCGAAGCGGTCCATGTCGTACGGCGTGGTGCCGGTGCTCATGAACTCGATCGCGCAACAGGCGATGCCAAAGGTCATCGGGAACATAGATGAGAGGCGCGCCCAGTTGATGAGGTCGTCGAGGCGGGCCAGAACCACGCCACCATTTTCGAACTGCTGGTCTAACAGGCTTTTCATATGTTAATAATTGATTCTAATGGACATATGGAATTCGCTCCCGATAATTATCGGGATGAGAGTTTTTACCTAAAAGGGTCGTTGCAGTTAACATCCAGCGGGATATAGTTCTCTTTATGCTCATTTTCATGCTTTGTCGCTGTACTTCTCGTTGATGCGCTCGTAAAGGCTGCGCGGAACTTTTGACGAAAATGTGTTAGGTGTCGCGCTCGGCTTGATCCAGTCGAGATAACCATTGCCCCAAGCGTAGGCAAGACCGATGGCCAATATGAATACGAACAACATCATTTCTATCAATGCAAACCACGCCCAGGTTTGGTTAGTTGCCTGGTTGAGCGCATTATTTCCGAAAACGGTGGCCCACGGAAAAAGAAACACCAGTTCAACTTCAAACAGAAGGAAGATGAGGGCGATAATATAAAACCGCACATTGAATTGCGTCCACGCAGAGCCGGTCGACTCTTCGCCTGTTTCATAAGAAGCAAGCTTGGCGGCACTCGGCCGGTGAGGGCGCACCAGTCTGGCTACTGTAAGGGACACAGTCACGAACAGCAGTCCGCCGATTACAAACAGCAGCACTTCGCCAAAACCGGATATTGAATTTGCGTGGGACATTGCTCAAATATAAGACAAAGTACGGACCAAGACAGGCCGGCAATTTTCAAAGATCAACGTCGGTGTTCACAGCTTGTGGTACACCATCCACAACATTCATCGCATTGCCGGTGGAAAACATGGTCCTTGCATACACCCCAGCTTTGGCACAGTTATTAGATGTTATTTGCCACAAGCAACTTAAACGCACCCTATGTTCACCAAGAAATTGCATCTCGACCCGCTGGAGCTTAGCGTGCTCAGGGAACTGAAACAAGAAGTGGGTCTATCTACCTTCGGGGAGGCGCTGAAGGTAGTGGAGCACGTGCTCACGTGCCTGGGCGAGGCGCTAAACGCCCGCCAATGCGGCAAGGCTGATCCGGAAGATGCCCGACTTTTTTAAGCTCCTTTTTGTAACGTCGTGGCGCCGCGCGAAAAAGGCAGCCGTCATCAACCACCTGGACGAACTGGTGAGTGCTGTGATTGAACGCGATCAGCAAGAGCGCCACCGCGTGCTGAAACGGGAGACGCAGGCGCTTTCGGCTGTAGTGATTACGCTGAAGAAATTAGAGAAGCTGGTGAACCTGCAGCAATTTGACGGCCTCAGCCATTCCATTAGAAAACAACTGCGCGACGTGCATTTCGGACGCGCCGCCTGACGAGCCGCCAAAAATCATGTCTAACACAACCCCACCCGATCATGCTACGCTGGACCGTGACATTCTTTGTTATCGCGCTTGCCGCCCTGCTGCTTGGATTCACCGGCATTGCAGTCGGTGCCTCATCCGCAGCGAAGATTCTCTTTTTGTATTCCTGATTCTCTTTTACTGAGCCTCATCCCTGGCCCGGCGCGAAGGTGATACAACCTGCCTTGCTGAACAAGGTAACTGAATATGACAAGGCCGCTAGCGATCTGCAACCCGGTATACAAACTTGAGACCCGACCACACGTCGTCCACCGCGCACACTTTCACGTCCACCAGTTTCTGCTTCAGTCCGAAGTCGCGAATAAAATTTTCATCAAGGTCGGTAGGTACCTTTGATGCTTTTTTCGGCCACGAGATCCACATCATGCCGTCCTTTTTCAGGTACTCTTTCGATTTTACAAATTCGGCCTTAAAGGTTTTTTGATCTTTCACGAAGAGATGGATAAAGTCTACTTCGTTGCTTAATCTGGTTGTCAACTTTAGTCCTTCGGGCAGGGGGCTCACCCAATCCAAATAAGTATCGGGCATGTTCAATAAGTAAATGCTGGTATGAGGTTTCAATCCCAGCTTCTTCGCCAGTGGTGTGCCTGAGTATCCTGCCATATAAACGGGAAATACGAATATAAAAAAATGCCCCGACAAGTTGCCGGGGGCATTTTTTCGCATTGGCGAATTTTATCTAGTTGTTCATTTTTTCCATTTCCTTTTCGAAGGTCTCCTTGAACTTCTCGTAGTCGTAGTCCACCTTCAGGCGTTCGTCTTTGGAGAGCCTTTCGTTGTAAGAGGCTACGAGGTCGTCGGCAGAAAGCTCGATGGCTATGTACGTTTTGTAGGTTCCGTTTTCGGTGCGCACAAGTTTTTCGCAGATGGTTTTGATACCCGACAGCTTTTGATTTACGATCTCCCTGTTGAGTTGCTCAAAGCGTTCTTCCACTTCCTCCTTGTTGTTCATCTCGCGCGAATTCAAGTAGTTGTCGGTAACGGCCTGCACGGTAGTCTGGATGCTGGAGGCCAACTCGCCGCGCGCATTCGACAGCGCCTTTTTCTTGGAAGCGACTTGGTCCTGGCTTTCGCCGATGGAGTTGGCGCGGAAGAATTTTGAAGTGGTGAAGAAATCCGGACCGGAGCATGGAACACTTACTTCCTGCTCGCCCTTGGGAGCCTTCGGGGACGATTTCGACTTACAACCCACCATCAACACTCCACCCATTGCAAGTACCATCAACGACGTGTACGTTAGCTTTTTCATATTCATTGTTAATTTGTTTCCATCCAGTTGACTTTCCATAGCACCAGGCTGTGTATGGCAATTACAATACCAATTTAACCAAAGCCATTCAATTATTGCAAAATGGTATCTAAAAGCTCATTCATCCGATCCGTCTCCAACACCTCCAGCGTCTTGTTATAGCCATCGATGCTCGACCGCTCAAAGTCCAGGCCATAGCCTTTTACGCGGTCCAGTGTTGTCGAATAAACTTCTTTGGCCGTCTGCACTGCCGTCACCCGTATTGTGCTTGTTACAAACGTGGTGTGAATGCTGCCAGCGATCGACCCTTCTTCCACGTCTGCGCGCACATCGAGCCACAGGTCTGCTTTGCCTTTGGCGTCTGTAAACTCGAACCCGGCATTTGCAAGCAGGTTCTTCAGTTTGTTCGTGATTTGCAAGTTGGGCTTCGGGTAGCCAAAGCTCTTTTCTTCGGCTGAAATATAAACGACCGGTCTCGTTACCTTCAAGTCAATTTGCGCTACCGGCAGGTTGAGTGTATTCACGATTAACGCAAACACATCGCTGTTCGCGGTTCCGGTGAGCGTCTTCAAGTCTAGCTTGAGCGAAATTGTTTGATCTATTTCCCGGCTCGAAATCTTGTTGATCAGGATATTGGATTGCCCATTTGACCCGGTGATGTATGTTGGGAAAATATCTCCGGCACCTTTCTCGAATGATGCTACGATGGGCACATCGGCTGCGGGCTTCTTCAAATCCTTGTAGGCACAACTCACGGTGATTGTGTGGGCACTCTGATTGACACGTCGATTGACGATAACCTGCGACGGACTTACGCGCATATCGATACGGCTAAGCAACAGTTGAATGGAAGCATATATCTCATTGACCAGCAACATTTCTCTGTCGGCTATCGTGACCCTGATAGCCTCTACCAGATATTTCTCGACGCTACGAAATGCCTGGAAGTAAAATGACAAGGCCTGTATGCGCGCACCGCCAACGTCTGCGGCAAGTCCCTTTTTGTAGTAATCGGTAGCCAGTAAGGTAGCGTTCCGTTTTTGCTCTTCTTTTATCTGACGGTATCGATCTTTCGAAAGCCGGTAGTATACCCAATAGTTGCCGGCATCCTCCCACGCATCTACCTGTTCAAACTCCTGGATTTCATCTTCGGCATCGGTCTGAATAATCTGTTCGAAACGTTCCTGTATTTCCTTGTTGTTGTCGATCAGGCTCAGCACCGATGTTGACGACACATTGACTTTAATTTCAGATACAAGGTCGTCGAACGCGCTTTTCTTGGCTTCCTGAATGTAATTGTTATTGGCAGTTTTGAGCGCGTGACCGATGCCCGTGTAATACCCGGGCGGAAACGGCTTGGCGGAGAGCCAACCGGGCTTTTCCGGAGCGGGGGTTTTGCTGACCCTGGGGCCACAGGCCGCGAGTAATAATAAAAAGAAGACGAATAGTTGCCTCACAAAATAATGCCTAGAATCTGCTCGTTGTGTAAAATGCCAGTTCCGTGCCAAAATCGAATACTCGTCACAAATCTACAGCCTTTGGTCTCCTTAATTGAGCGGAAGTGGGCAAAATTTTGTTAATTTTAAAGACTTTCAACAGCGACGTTATGAAAAGGATACTTGGTTTGTTACTCCTTGCGGGGATGTGGGCCGCCTGTCAGGATGCGGCAACGGAAAAGGATGAGTTTACAGGAAACGAAGTTGTATTTGCGCTTCAGCCCGGGTCTGAGTACAACGTAAGCGGTACAATCACCTTTAAAGAACGTATCGACCATACCACCGTTGCGCTTGTAACAGTGTCGGGTACGGAAGGCGCGCTTGAGCACCCGGTTCACCTCCACCTCGGCGACATTACAGCCGCCGATGCAGATGTCGCACTTTTGCTCAACCCGGTGTTGGGCTCTACCGGCAGGTCAGAAACCACCATCGCTACGCTTGCCGATGAAACACCCGTTTCGTACAGCGACCTCGCAAACCTCAACGCTTGTATCAAGATACATCTCGGCGCTTCCGGTCCCGAGCGTGACATCATTCTTGCAGGTGGCAACATCGGCACTGCTGCCGCCAATGACCCGTCGGGAAGACTGGGAAGTTTTGGAAAATGCAAGAGTGAGTAAAAGGCTGATTACAAAAGATCATAAATTAGAAAGGCTGCCCAACGAGCAGCCTTTCTAATTTTGAAACTGTTCTGGAAGTTAGTCGCCACCGCCGGAAACTTCCACTTTGTATGAGCTGAGCGATGCTGAAAATATTCGCGGTTCATGCGCGCGATATTGGTGAGGCTGATACCTTTGGACATTCTGCTTCGCATGCGCCGGTATTGGTGCACGCACCAAAGCCCTCAGCGTCCATCTGCGCCACCATGCGCTCTACCCGCTCTTTACGCTCGGGCTTGCCCTGAGGCAGCATGGCAAATTGCGAAACTTTGGCACTCACAAACAACATGGCCGATGCGTTCTTGCACGCTGCCACGCAAGCGCCACAACCGATGCAGGTGGCTGAATCAAACGCTTCGTCGGCAATCTTCTTTGGTATCGGTATCTCGTTGGCATCAGGTACGCCGCCGGTGTTTACCGAAATGAAACCACCGGCCTGCTGAATTCGGTCGAATGGGGTGCGGTCCACTATCAGGTCGCGGATGACGGGGAAAGCCTTGGCGCGCCACGGCTCAATGACGATGGAGTCGCCGTCTTTAAAGCTGCGCATGTGAAGCTGGCACGTAGTGGTCTGCTGCGGCCCATGCGGCCGGCCGTTGATATAGAGGCTGCACGTGCCGCAAATACCTTCGCGGCAGTCGTGGTCGAAGGCAATAGACTCCTCCCCCTTCTGAATCAGGCTCGCGTTGAGCACATCCAGCATTTCGAGAAAAGACATGTCGGGCGAAACGTGATCAACAGGGTAAATTTTGAAAGCACCTTTGTCCGTCTTGCTTTTCTGTCTCCAGACTTTAACCGTAATCTTCATATTACTTGTAGCTACGTTGGGTAAGTTTTACATTTTCAAATCTGAGTTCTTCCTTGTGCAACGCCTCGGGCTCGTTGTCGCCCTGGTATTGCCAGGCAGCCACAAAAGCAAACTCGTCGTCCTTGCGAAGCGCTTCGCCATCGGGCGTCTGCGATTCTTCTCGGAAGTGCCCCCCGCAAGACTCGGCGCGCATCTGTGCATCATCCACCATCAATTCGCCCAACTCCATAAAGTCGGCCAGCCGGTTGGCCTTTTCCAACTCCTGGTTCAGTTCGCCGGTGCCGCCAAGCACATTCACATTCTGCCAAAACTCGGCGCGCAGTTCCTGTATCTTCTTCTTGGCCTTCGCCAAACCCTCAGCATTGCGCGACATGCCGCAGAAGTCCCACATGGCAAGACCCAACTCACGGTGCAACTGGTCGACAGTCTTCTTGCCTTTTATCGACAATAGTTTATTAAGGCGTTGCTCGGCGCTTTGCATGGCCTCCTTAAAGGCGCCATGGTCGCTACCTATTTTATCACTCCAACCGATGTTGGCAAGATAGTCGCCAATCGTGTACGGGATCACAAAGTAGCCGTCGGCGAGTCCTTGCATCAGCGCGCTTGCGCCGAGGCGATTGGCGCCATGATCGGAAAAGTTAGCCTCGCCCAACGCATATAACCCGGGCACCGAAGTCATAAGGTTGTAGTCGACCCACAGGCCGCCCATGGTGTAATGCACCGCGGGGAAGATCATCATAGGCACCTCATACGGATTGTCGCCGGTGATCTGCCGGTACATATCGAAGAGGTTGCCATACTTGGCTTCAATCGTGTCTTTACCATCGCGCTTGATGGCATCGGCAAAATCGAGGAATACGGCAAGGCCGGTGGCGCCCACGCCGCGCCCTTCGTCGCACATATACTTGGCGTTGCGCGATGCTACATCTCGCGGTACCAGGTTGCCGAAGGACGGATATTTTCTTTCGAGGAAATAGTCACGTTCGGACTCGGGTATCTTAGTCGCGTCGGCAGCCTTCAAGCCGGGCTTTGCCGTTTTCGGCACCCACACACGGCCGTCGTTCCTCAACGACTCTGACATGAGGGTAAGCTTGGACTGGTGGTCGCCCGACACAGGAATGCAGGTCGGATGAATTTGCGTGAAGCAAGGGTTGCTGAACAGCGCGCCTTTCTTGTGCGCACGCCAGGCCGCAGTAGCATTAGAGCCTTTTGCGTTGGTAGAAAGATAAAATACGTTTCCGTAACCGCCGGTGCAGAGTAACACGGCATGCGCGCTGTGGGCCTCAATCTTGCCCGTGATAAGATCTCGTGTGATGATGCCACGGGCCTTGCCGTCTACCACTACCACGTCAAGCATTTCCGTGCGGCTGTACATCTTCACCTTACCGTTGGCAATTTGGCGGTTGAGCGCACCGTAAGCGCCCAGCAACAATTGTTGCCCGGTCTGGCCTCGCGCGTAGAACGTGCGCGAAACCTGCGCGCCGCCAAAAGAACGGTTGGAAAGCAATCCGCCATACTCACGTGCAAAGGGCACACCCTGTGCCACGCACTGATCGATGATGTTCACGCTTACTTCGGCCAGGCGATGCACGTTGCCTTCGCGCGCACGGTAGTCGCCGCCTTTAATGGTATCGTAGAAGAGACGGTAGATACTGTCGCCGTCGTTTTGATAGTTCTTCGCAGCGTTGATTCCACCCTGCGCCGCGATACTATGTGCTCTTCGCGGACTGTCCTGAAAACAGAAGGCCTTCACGTTATAGCCTAACTCTCCGAGCGACGCAGCCGCCGATGCGCCGGCGAGGCCTGTTCCCACCACAATCACGTCGTACTTCCTTTTGTTGGCAGGGTTCACAAGTTTCAGGTTGAACTTGTGCTTTGTCCATTTCTCCGCCAGCGGACCTTCAGGAATTTTGGAATCCAATTTCATGTGTTAATAATTGATTTTAATGGACATATGGAATTCGCATCTTGAGAGTTTTTACCTAAGGGGTCGTTGCAATTTAACATCCCGCTGGGTATAGTTTTTCTTTATGCTCATTTCATGTGTTGTCA
>JAAURZ010000015.1 GCA_012031955.1 Bacteroidia bacterium | reverse complement strand
GATATTTTCGATGACATTATCAACATTCCCTACTTTCAGGATATGGACATCGTACCAGCCATCAGCGACATTAACCTGTCTCCTCAGTTGCTGCTTGTCGTAGCCAACAGCGACACCAGCTCATCGGAAAATTGGCCAACGACGACGATGCGTATGTATACGATATGTCAAGCCCTTGTCCACCCTGCGACGTTCATTAAGGATTTGTTAGACACCTCATGCAGCCAGTAGACTTGTCAGAAATTGTTCGGTTCGGTTCCATTTGCTCGGTAGTTGTGCCATTGGCGATCTACGTTGCAAGAGCCAGGCGAGCACCTGGTGTGGTTCACATCCTGGGCGTGCTCGTGGTTATAGCCGCAGCCAGCGACATTGCCGGCTACTGGCTGTTCACAGCGAAGCAAAGCACGGTGGTGCTTTTCAACAGCTTTTCAATAATTCAATTTGTGATGCTCAGTGCAGTTTTCTATTCGTTGCTGGAGTCCAGCCCGAATAGAAAACTTGTACTTGGCGGGAGTGTGTTCTTTGCACTCGGTTTTATACTGATCACTTCCTTAGCCGAGCCGTTTACAACCTACCAAACCCTACTTTGGACGCTGGGCGGCATACTGTTAATCGTGTACAGCATCGCCTACTTTGTTCATCTTTTTTCGACGACGCAAAGCAGCAGCCGCGCGGGATACATGTGGATAAACAGCGCCATCCTTTTCTATTTTAGCCTGAACCTTTTTCTTTTTGTTATCAGCAGCTATGTGCTCACCCAATTGGAGCCGGAAGTGGGCCTGCTGGTATGGAACTTTCACAACATCAACAATATCGTGAAAAACATTTTGCTTGGAATCGGCATCGGCACGGCAACCAGCAACCAGGGTGTTGCTTCTTGAGGGTGTATTCCGGGTACAGGAAGGGCCTGGAAACAGGCGCCCCGACCGATTTCATGATCAGGCAACCGAATGCAATTTTCAAAATATTTATGCCAGGATTTATGATGCCAATGGAACAGAAACAGGCCGACACGCGTTGTCACAAAAGTTTGGGGATGGAAATTGTTATTTGACCCAATTGTGATAGTATTGCGTACACATTTTTTAGACTGATGAAATAGCCATGCCGAATAGGTCGCCCAACGGAATAAGAAGCCTGGCTGTTCCATTTGACTGTAAAAAGTCAACTAATAACCCATGAAAAACGAGAAACCGACTGAGCCGATCAATCAGTCAGCACAGCACATCATCGATCTGATACGCAATCGCCGAAATGAATTGATTAAAGACTTTCTGGACGAACGAAACATACTTGAGTTCTTCGCCCAGGAGTATAATCGCAAGGAGCTCAACGCGTATAAGATTGAAGTGATAAAGAAAGAGTTGAAAGAATTGTTAATTGCTCCGGTCAGCACAGGTCATTATGCAACCCTGATCGCGCTCCTGGAGCTGGAGGCAAATGAAGAAATACTGGAAATGCATCGCGATCTTTTCGAGCGCGATGTAAAGGCAATAATGAAGAAACATGTTTAGAACACAATTATTTACCATCGAGCCTGGCAAACAATATATGCTGGACGATCAAATCGTGGTTACCGTGCTGAAAGTCATCAACAGGCAAAAACCAGCTTCAGCGTAGAAATCCCTGGCAGAGGCATCGATACGGTTGACATTTCGCGGCTGAAGCCGCTGGTTGCCGCGTAGCGCTCCTCCAACTTTTCGTGAAGTGTTCGTGTCCAATGCCTGAATGAGGCAAATTGGATACGCCATATCGCTATTGCTACTCACGGGCCTTGGCTGCACAGAAGACGAATCTTCAAACTGCATCACCGGCACGGTGGTTGGATACGAGTATTGTACCAATGCCGTACTCATAAGCGTTGACGCCCGATTCGAGATTGGGGAAGAGCTGGTCTACTACGACCAGTCCACGCATGAGAATGTGGTGCGGGCGCCTGGTGAGTTTGGAGAATACGGAACATCGACGCTCTTTTTTCAATACCACGCTTACGACTCGGAGCGTGACTACCATTGTTTCAACCGTCCACCGCTCCTTGTCCCGCTCTTTTCGGGCCATTCAACGTACCTACCATCGTGATTACCCGATACAGCGCAAACGGCTGCGAGTAACCTTGCCGGCAAGCGCCTCCATTTCATCTCAACATACTGCAGTGTGACAATAGTTACGGAACAGCCGGTTCTTACCGACTAGTTTTGCATTTGTAAACTAAAACATTGTCAAGCGAATCGTATGGAATTATTTGGATACTCGGCTTCTATAGTCATGGGATTGTCGTTGGGTTTGATCGGTGGGGGCGGTCCATTCTCACCGTACCCATTTTGGTCTATTTGTTTGGACTTGATCCGGTGGCCTCAACCGCTTACTCATTGTTCGTGGTAGGATTGACCAGCCTGGTGGGTTCGGCAGGCCACTTCCGCAAAGGCAACGTTCACCTTCCGACGGCGCTCATCTTTGGTGTTCCGTCAATTATTTCTGTGTATGCTGTTCGAAAGTTCGTTGTGCCCATCGTCCCGGATTCGATCATGCATATCGGCAATTTCGAAGTAACCAAGTCGCTGCTCGTGATGGTCCTATTTGCAGTGCTCATGATACTCGCATCCATTTCAATGATACGCAAGAGAAAGACAGGTGAGCGCAATCACGGCACCATCAAGTATAATTTTCCGTTGATCTTTTGGCGAGGGCATTATCGTGGGGGGCCATCACGGGACTAGTGGGCGCTGGCGGAGGTTTTTTGATCATCCCCGCTCTGGTACTCTTTGCCGGCCTTCCGATGAAGCAAGCAGTGGGCACTTCGTTGCTCATTATTGCGCTCAAATCGCTCATTGGTTTTACCGGCGACCTTAGCTCTGGCCTCGATATCGACTACAAGTTTATGCTGCTGTTCTCCGCATTCGCTATCGTTGGTATAGTAGCGGGCACTTACCTCTCGCGGTTTATTTCCAACGAAAAGTTGAAGCCGGCATTTGGATGGTTTGTGATGGTGATGGGCGCCTACATTCTTGTGAAGGAACTTGTGCTCTGAGCGTCATTTCAAAATAACGGTCCGGATGTTCGAGTCAACTGGTCTGCTATGGGGCGGTTCTGCCTGGGAAAACGTTTAAACAAAATAAAAAACAAAAAAACTGAATCTCGATTTATATGCTGGACTTTTTAAAGCAACCCTGGCCATGGTATGTGGCAGGCACCCTGATCGGGCTTACTGTACCGGTTCTGCTCCTGCTTGGAAACAAACACTTCGGTATCTCAAGTTCGCTGCGACACATCTGCGCCGCCTGTGTGCCGGCCAGGATACCCTTCTTCAGCTACGACTGGAAAAAGGAAATTTGGAATCTCTTTTTCGTAGCAGGTATTGTAGTGGGAGGTGTGGTGGCATCGCAGTTTCTGAGCAACCCGCAACCGCTGGAAGTAGCGCATGAGACCCGGCAGCAACTGGAAGCGATTAACATTCCAGTCGATGGCGAACTGATGCCCGCAGCAATTTTCAACACCGGCAGCATACTCGGTTTAAAGGGGTTGATATTTTTTGTGATCGGCGGTTTCCTCGTCGGATTTGGAACACGCTATGCCGGCGGCTGTACGTCCGGTCACGCAATAATGGGACTGTCAACCCTGCAATGGCCATCGCTGATAGCCACCTGTTGTTTTATGGCGGGCGGGTTCCTCATGACCAACCTCTTACTGCCGTGGATCATGTCGATAATCTAAAGTATATGACCAAATCACCAAATAATATGAATGCACAAGAATCTGTTGATACGCCCATGGAGGCATTACCATTGGTGCAACACCCTGCCGAGTGCGAGGCGCCCAATGACCAGATTCAGGAAGGTTCCCTCGTGACCTCCAATATCAAGTACCTCATTGTGGGCCTCCTTTTCGGAATCGTGTTTGTGAAGTCGGAAGTGGTATCATGGTATCGCATCCAGGAGATGTTTCGTCTCCACGCCTTTCACATGTACGGGGTCATCGGCACGGCGATAGTTGTGGGTGTGGTTTCCGTATGGGCCATTCGCCGTTTCAGAATCAAGACGGTGCAAGGTGAGACGGTTATCTTCCACAAAAAGATATTTCACTGGGGAAACGTGATCGGCGCATTGCTGTTCGGACTGGGCTGGGCAATTACCGGGGCGTGCCCCGGTCCCATGTTTGCACAAATAGGAAGCGGCTTCGCGGTGGTGGTTGTTACACTGCTGAGTGCCATTGCAGGTACGTGGACATACGGTTTGCTTCGAAACAAACTTCCGCACTAGACAGGTATGAGTCGAGGCCGCGCTTCTATTGAAACAGACCTGATCCGGTTAGTGACGACGCTGCTGCGACTTGTGGCGGGCGCTGCACTGGCGGTGGTGGTGATAGTCGTTGCAATGCTGTCATACCCGTTCGTGCGCAAAACAACAAAGGTTAGCGACACCCGCAACTTCTCCGGCTCCGGCAACCTGTGGTCGCCGCCCGGCATCGAGAGATTGGCAGGACCGCGCGCGACACCGTGCTTTATGGACGCGAACTCATAAGCAACACATCGGCATACCTGGGTCCCAACGTACGGTGCAGCACTTAAGCAACGGGCTCAACTGTCAGAACTGTCACCTTGCCGCAGGCACGAAGGCATTTGGCAACAACTTCAGTGCGGTCGCCGCAACCTATCCGAAGTTGCGCGCACGGTCAGGTAAAATGGAGTCAATACCCTCGCGTGTCAACGACTGTTTCCAACGAAGCCTCAATGGCGAAGCACTCGACAGCAACAGCAAGGAAATGAAGGCCATCGTCGCGTACATTCAATTCCTCGGTACCGCCGTAAAAAAAGGTACGCGTCCGGAGGGTGCCGGCATACTTGACCTTCCGTTTCTGCCCACACCTGCCGACTCCGCGCGCGGTCGCACCTTGTATGAAGCCAAGTGTACAGCCTGTCATGGTCAAGACGGCGGCGGCTTGCTGAATGGCGACGGTACCGCATATACCTATCCGCCCGTATGGGGAGTGCATAGTTACAACACCGGCGCCGGGCGTCTTTCTGCCTGTCTCGTCTTGCGGGCTTCATCAAGGCAAATATGCCGTTGGGAGCTACCCACCTGCAACCCCAGGTCACCGATGAGGAAGCCTGGCACGTCGCCGCCTTCATCAACAGCATGCCCCGACCTGAAATGGATGTGAAGAATGACTGGCCGTCGATTACAGAAAAACCGATCGATCACCCGTTTGGTCCTTATGCCGATGCTTTCACTGAGCGGCAACACAAGTATGGACCCTTTGGACCAATAGCAGTTCGCAAAAACAAGAAGCCATGAAAATACCTGCTCGTTCAATAGTTTGGACCGTGCTTCTGTTGCTATCGATAGCAGCGGAGGCGCAGACAAAGGAACAAATTGACTCAAGTGCGTTGCATACGCAACTGCACAACAAGGGCACCTTCGAGGGACACGTGAGAACCTTCGCCATGGCGACTGTAAACCGTCGCGAGTATCCCGACTACTACGCCTGGGCGATCGGCGCCGGGTTGTCTTATCGAACGCCGGTACTGTACAACTTTCAAGTCGGGTTGTCGGGGTTCATCATACACAACATCACATCGTCCGACCTCATGCCCGCAAATGGATTTTCCAACAGGTATGAGATCGGTTTGTTTGACATCAACGATCCCAAAAACCACAGCGATCTCGATCGCCTTGAAGACCTTTATGTCAGGTACTATCTCAAAAAGGACCTGAAGTCCTTCGTGCAACTTGGCAAGTTTCATCTCATCACGCCACTGATTAACCTGCAAGACGGAAGAATGCGTCCGAACATGCAGGAAGGGATATGGATGCAGTGGACCAGTTTCTAAAAGTTTTACAATTGAAAGCCGGTTGGCTTTGGCGCACTTTCGCCGCGCAGCACCATTCATTGGTCGTCAATGGGCCGATCAATAGGCATCTACCCGATGGGAAGGGCGGTGAACGGAGCCCGTGCCGACTACGCAGGAAATGTAAACACGCGAGGTGTGGCCATATTAAACGTCGGAAGCCAGGGTGCCAGGAATTTTAATATCCAACTATGGGACTACTACGTACCCTCGTTGTTCAATGTGCTGCTGCCGAAGGTGGAGTGGACGCACAAACAGGGGGAGACCGCATTTGGCTTGTCTTTGCAGTACTTCCATGAACGCTCCCTTCTTCGCGATACAGTGGCTGTCGAGCGGCAATACATTTCGCGCGATGAGCAGTCGCACGCCGTCAGCGCCAGGCTCAGCGTTGGGCGGCCGGCAGAACATTGTGATTGGAGTCTCAATTTTACTAGAGTTACTGCGCATGGCCGGTTCCTCTTTCCCAGAGAATGGGGGATTGAATCATTTATACGTTCATGAACCGGGAGAGAATTGAAGGCGCAGGTGACGTGAGCGCGTTGATGATGCAAAACAGCCGGTCGTTTGGCAAGACCCACCCGCTTACATTTCAATCGGCATTCGGACTGTTCTGGATGCCAGCGTCCGGCAACGCTGCACTGAACAAATACGCGATGACCGATTTCTATCAACTCAACTTTCGCGCGAAATACAAATTTTCCGGCCTGCTCGACGGGCTCCAGGCCGACTTCATGTATGTGTTCAAGGGCAACATGGATAAGGATTTGGAATTGAATGCGTCGAACTTTCATAACAAGGTCGACATGCACCACCTCTCCCTGGTGATCGACTATTACTTTTAGTCCCACCTGACGAAAGTCAGTTGTAATGCGTAACCAAGGTCACAGACGTCCCTCGTACTTTCCTCCAACTTTGATTCATTGAAAACCATGATCACACAATGAAAGTAGAGCAAATTTACACAGGATGTTTGGCGGAAGCCGCGTATTACATCGAAAGCAACGGTGAGGTAGCTATCATAGACCCACTTCGCGAGCCCGGCCCCTATATTGAAAAAGCCCGGTCCAATAGTGCGCATATTAAGTACGTGCTCGAGACGCACTTCCACGCCGATTTTGTATCCGGCCATTTGGAACTCGCACGTGCGCCGGGGCAACTATCGTATTCGGACCAACGGCAAAACCCGGGTACCCGCTTACGTTGCCAAGGACGGCGAAGTTTTGAGATTGGGAAATGTGACCATCGAAGTGCTGCATACACCCGGTCATACACTTGAGTCGTCGTGCTATTTGCTGCGGGATGAACAAGGTAAGCCGACGGCAGTGTTCACAGGAGATACGCTCTTTGTTGGCGATGTCGGACGCCCGGACCTGGTTCAGAAGGTGAAAGCGGACGTGACACCCGAGTATCTTGCCGGTCTTCTCTTCGATTCGCTACGGAGTAAGCTGATGACCCTTCCAGACGACGTGGTCGTGTATCCCGGGCATGGTGCCGGCAGTGCCTGCGGAAAAAAGATGGACAAAGAAACTGTGTCGACTATCGGTAAACAGAAAAAATTCAACTACGCGCTGCGGCACGATATGACGAAGAAAGAGTTTGTTCGCGCAGTGCTCGACGGCCTCGTGGAGCCTCCTGCCTATTTCCCTGGAAATGTCCTGCTCAACGTGCAGGGATATTCAAGCATCGATAGTGTGCTGCGACGTGGTATGAAAGGGCTTGAACCTGGCGCTTTCCTTGCAACATGGGAAGTGGCCGACGCGCTTGTCATTGACGCCCGCGCCAAAGAATCGTTTCCGCAAGCGTTCATCCCCGGGTCTATATTCATCGGCATCGACGACTCATTCGCGCCCTGGGTTGGCACCCTTGTGAAAGACCTGGGCCAACCCATTTTGATTGTGGCCGACGAAGGACGCGCGGAGGAGGTGATTATGCGACTGGCACGCGTAGGCTACGACAACAGCATCGGCTACCTGAAAGGTGGAATGGACGCATGGAAAAATGCCGGACTCGAAACTGATTCACTGAACGAGATTGACGCAAAAGAGTTTGCGGAACTGTTCAAGGGCCGCCCGCTCAACCTGCTCGACGTGCGACGAGAAAGCGAATACCGCACCGAACATATAGAGGGAGCTGTCAACTTTCCCCTTGATTTTATCAATGACAACATGAGCATGCTCGATCGCGCATCCACCTATTACATTCATTGTGCGGGCGGGTATCGCTCGGTCATCGCCGCATCTATTCTCAAGTCGCGCGGCTTCTCCAATCTTGTAAATATACAGGGTGGCTTCAAAGCCTTGACGGAGACCACGCTTGCGCGAACGCAAAGAGTAGATGTGAATACAGAACTGTAGTTGGTTTTTTTTCCTCCCCGGGCCGGTCGATCAGTCGCCGGCCCTTTTTCTTTGGCTAAAGTGACCGCAGTCACTGAACCCAAGTGGAGTATGTAAGACCTTTGTATGAGAATTTCCGGCAGTAGTGCCGGAAAATGAAATAAGGAAACAAAAAAATTTATCAGGATGTACTTTCAGCACGTATATGACAAAACCCTGGCGCAGGCCAGCTATTTTATCGGCTGCCAAAAGCGGGCGTGGCCATTGTGATCGACGCAAAACGAGACGTGGACACTTACCTTGAAATCGCGCGCCAAAATAACATGACCATCACTCACGTGGCGGAGACCCACATCCACGCTGACTTCCTGTCTGGATCGCGCGAACTGGCCGCGCTCACCGGCGCCCAGCTTTTTCTGAGCGACGAGGGAGGCGAGAACTGGCAATATGAGTTCTCGCATGCTGGCCTGAAGAATGGAAGCAAGTTCATGGTCGGAAACCTCAAATTTGAAGTGATACACACACCAGGACACACACCGGAAAGCATCAGCTTCCTGCTGACCGATGTACCCGCAAGCGACAAACCGGTTATGATTTTTACCGGCGACTTTGTTTTTGTAGGCGACGTTGGCAGGCCCGATCTGCTTGAAGAAGCCGCAGGGTACATAGGCACCAAGGAGGTGGGAGCGAAGCAAATGTTCGCGTCGGTGGAACGGTTCCGACAGCTCCCGGACTATATTCAAGTATGGCCCGGTCATGGCGCAGGATCTGCCTGCGGCAAAGCCCTCGGCGCCGTACCCAGCTCAACGGTCGGTTACGAGAAAATACGCAACTGGGCCTTGCACCATGAAAACGATGAGCGCGGCTTCGTGAAATACTTGTTGGAAGACCAACCTGAGCCGCCCAGATACTTCGCCATGATGAAGAAGCTCAACAAGACCAATCGGAAACTGCTCACAGCCGTGCCCACACTGAAAAGACTTGGCGCCGGCGAGCTGAAGGCCGCCATGGATAAAGGCGTGAAGGTGATCGACACCCGAATGAAAGATGAGTTTGCGAAAGGATTTATTCCCGGCACCATCAACATACAAGGCAACAATGCCTTTGCTACCTGGATGGGATGGTTTCTTACCTACGATGAGCCATTCATTCTCATCGCAGAGCCCGGGCGTCATGATGACCTGGTTAGGAAACTGATGCGCGTAGGCCTTGACAATATATACGGCTATATACCTGACGTGTCGGCGTGGACTGAACTTGGCGGTACCCTGGAGAGAAGTGAGCTCATCAGTCTCGAGCAGTTCAAGCAAGTACTTACTACAAACCACACACAAATCATCGACCTGCGGGGCGCCGCTGAATATCGTTCTGGTCACATCAAAGGCACCGACAACGTGTTTATCGGCACGCTCGAGAAAAACTTGTCGCGCATATCGAAAACAGACCCCGTAATTATTTACTGTCAGGCAGGTGATCGGGCGGCGATCGGTTACTCGTTGCTTGCCAGGCATGGCTATGCCAACATCAGGAACTACACTGGCGGGATGCAGGAATGGGTGAATGCAGGCAACCCGGTAGTAACGGAAAACTAAAACATGTAATCTATATGGACACAATCACTTCCAACTACATGCCCAGAATCGGCGACACAGCACCCGACTTCGAGGCGATAACCACGCAGGGCAAAATCAAATTCTCAGAATACATAAAAGATAGCTGGGCGCTGCTGTTTTCTCACCCGGCAGACTTCACGCCGGTATGCACGACAGAAATGTCAGGATTTGCCAACGAAGAAAATTATTTTGCCGAACGCCACACCAAGCTCATCGGCCTGAGCATCGACAGCATACATTCACACATTGCTTGGGTAAACAACGTACGCGAAAAAACAGGTGTCTACATGCGGTTCCCTATCATTGCAGACATTGATATGAAAGTAGCGAAGCGCTATGGAATGTTGCAGCCAGGTGAGAGCGAGACCGCTGCCGTTCGCGCCGTGTTCTTCATAGATCCGAAAGGAGTAATCAGGCTGGTAATGTACTATCCCCTTAATGTGGGCCGAAATATGGAAGAGATCAAACGCGTGCTTGACGCGCTTCAAGTAGCATCAAAGCACAGCGTATCGTTGCCCCTGAACTGGAAACCAGGTGAGAAGGTGATTGTGCCCCCTCCCAAAACACTCGCCGCGCTGGATGAGCGCCTGCAGAGCAAACTCGAGATGCAGGACTTTTATCTGGCAAAAGCAGCACTGGAAAATCTGAATTGATGTGTTGGTAATAGTGATGATTGCCGGCCGGGGAGAAATCGCCGGCCGTGCTGTTATTTCGCTTTTTCGACAAGCAGCTTTTCGCACACCATTTTGCTCAGCACTTCCCTGCGGCTGCCCACTTTCACCGTCATCGTACCATCGAAGGGTTCTATCGATTCGATCTTGAGGGTGGCGCCCAATTTCAGCGCACGACTATTCAGGAAAGTTAGAAAATCAGTCGACGAATTCAACACCGCGCAAAACACAAGCGCATCGCCTATGTGGCAATCGCTTAATTTTTCGAATTGCCGCCCCTCCATCTTGCCCGCCTTGTCGGGAATGGGTTCCCCGTGAGGGTCAATTTTCGGATGCCCCAGCAAGGCGTCCATCTTGTCGAAAAAAGCGGCCGACTGAATGTGTTCGATCTGCTCCGCTATTTCGTGCACCTCTTCCCAGCCAAAGCCCATCTTTTCGACCAGAAACATTTCCGTGAGCCGGTGCTTGCGTATGATCAGCGAAGCCTCGCGCTTCCCGCGGTCGGTAAGCCGCAGCGGTTTATAGCTCTCATAATGAACCAGTTTTTTTGCGGCCAGCTTCTTCATCATGCTGGTCACCGTCGGCATTTTTATCTGGAGGTGCTTCGCCACATCGTTTACCTGCACGTTTTCGCCCTGTACCGACAGGGTGAGTATTGCCTTCAGATAGTTCTCTTCAGTCAGCGATGGCATGTTCCAAATGTAGAACAATTTGGCAATCCGCGTATGCAAAATACCCGGGCGGCAGCGGCCGAAATGGACGGATGTAGTCGGTTTTCCTGCCTTGTACCGTACCCGGATCACTTTTTTGAAGTTTAATTGTAAAATTATATTGTTAGATTAATCTAATATTTTAATTTTGTAGCGCTAATTATGAATATGACCCGGTTTTACGCGATACTGATCCTGACCTTCCTGTTCCTGACCGATGCCCACGCCCAGCGCGTGCTGCGCGGCACCGTTCGCGATGCGAAAACGCGTGAGCCACTGCCTGGCGCAAGCGTTTACTTGCAGCACCAGCCCGACGCCGGCACCGTAACCAATATCGACGGCCATTTCGAACTGGCACTTTCGCCACAGCCGAGCCAACCTGTGCTGGTGGTCTCCTTCATGGGATTTACCGCCCAGAAGGTCAATATCTCCAATACCCGCACCGACTACGACGTGCTATTGCTCGAAGATGTAAGCCAACTGCAGGAAGTGACCGTAGTGTCGGGGTCGCTGAAGGAAGTATCCAAACTCGAAAGCCCGGTGCCGATCGAAGTATACACACCGACGTTTTTTATGAAGAACCCCGCACCCAGTTTGTTCGAGTCGATGAGCAACATCAACGGCGTGCGGCCCCAGTTGAATTGCAACGTGTGCAATACAGGCGACATTCACATCAATGGCCTTGAAGGCCCTTACACAATGATCCTCATCGACGGCATGCCCATCGTAAGCGGCTTGTCGTCGGTATATGGACTTACGGGCATACCTGCCTCGCTGATAGAGCGTGTGGAAATCGTGAAGGGGCCCGCCTCTACGTTATATGGATCCGAAGCCGTCGCAGGGCTCATCAACGTAATCACCAAGCAACCCTCCCAGGCGCCCCTGGTTTCTGTAGACGTGATGGGCAGCAGTTGGGGTGAAGTCAATTCAGACGTTGGATTCAAATACAACCTCGGACCAAAGGTGATTGCGCTCACTGGCATAAATTATTTCAATTACCAACAGCCGGCTGATCACAACGATGACGGTTTCACCGACGTCACGCTGCAAAACCGTATATCGGTGTTCAACAAGCTCAGCATGCAGCGTAACAACAACCGCGTGTTCTCCATTGGTGCGCGCCTGAACTATGAAGACCGCTGGGGCGGTGAAATGGAGTGGACACCGGCCTATCGTGGCTCTGACATATATTACGGCGAGAGCATATACACCAAACGCTGGGAACTCGTAGGTGTGTACCAGCTTCCGGTGGACGATCGTCTTATGCTCAGCGTGAGCGCCAACGGCCACGACCAGAACTCTTACTACGGCACTACGGCATACATGGCCAGCCAGAAGGTCATGTTCGCACAGCTCACATGGAACAAAGTGGCGGGCGCACACGACCTGCTCACAGGGGTGGCACTGCGATACACGCACTACGACGATAACACACCGGCTACACGCAGTGCCGACGCGCAGACCAACGCACCGGCTGTGAGCTGGCTGCCGGGGGTGTTTTTGCAGGACGAAATCAATATCGGAACGCAGCACAAAGTGCTCGCCGGGTTGCGCTACGATTACAACTCCATTCACGGGCATATTGTGTCGCCCCGTGTAAACTACAAATGGTCGTCGGTCGACAAGAACGAGTGGTTCGCCTCAGTGTAGGCAACGGGTACCGCGTAGCAAATGTCTTCACCGAAGATCATGCGGCCCTTACAGGTGCGCGCAAGGTCGTGTTTGAGGAGCAGCTCAAACCTGAGACCTCGTGGAACACGAACCTGAATTATACCCGTAGAATTGTGTTTGGTGCAGGTTTCGTGAACCTGGATGCGACCGCGTTTTACACCCGCTTCAACAACAAGATTGTGCCGGACTATACTACCAACACGAACGAAATACGATACAGCAATCTACATGGTCATGGCGTTTCGCGTGGATTCTCGCTGAATGTCGACGCCAATTTTTACAAGCGGCGTAAAAGTGCTGCTGGGTGCTACGCGCATGGATGTGTTCAATGTGGA
>JAAURZ010000014.1 GCA_012031955.1 Bacteroidia bacterium | reverse complement strand
GCGACACAACTTGAAGCAACTGGCGTGCCTTTGGAAATTGTGAACAACATAAAATCACTCAACACGAGCATACTCATGCAGCAGTTGGATACGGATGTGACGCGCGAACTGCTTGGCGGATTGTCGGGAGAAAAGATACTGACGTACAATGGCGAGGAACGGCTTGCGGTATTCGCGCCGCTGTCCATTCCCCAACTGAAATGGGGTGTGATTACCGAGATAAGCACCAACGAGGCGTTTCATACCATAGCCGCTTTTGAACATGAGATGACAATCGCTGCACTTTCGCTTCTGATAATTTGTCTTGCCTGTGCGTCTTGGTTTGCGCGCAAGTTCACTCGACCTGTAACTACTATCGAGCAAACACTCACACAGCTCACGATGGGTGGTTTTCCTGAAAATATTCTGGTGACCGCCGAGGATGAACTCGGGCGCACATCGCAGGCACTCAACAAGCTGGTTACACGTGTAAAATCCGCTTCTTCATTCGCCGCTGCCATCGGGCAGGGCGACCTGGATGCTACCTACGATAGTGGCGACGGTGATGACGTTCTTAGCCAGGCACTCCGCTCAATGCGCGACAACCTTAAAAACCATGCCGACAAAGATGCGCGCCACGACTGGGTTGTCGAAGGGCTCGCCAGGTTTGGTGAAATGATTCGTAGCAATGCCAACGACATGAGCCGTCTCGCCGACCAAGTATTGACGGGAATAATCAGGTACATCAACGCCAACCAGGGCGCTATCTATTTCAAAGAGTCGGATGGAGACCAGTTGCACCAGCTGCGTCGCATCGCTACGTTTGCCTGGGGAAAACAAAAGTTCGAAAGTGAACTCCTCGAAAGAGGCGAAGGGCTGGTGGGTCAGTGCGTGCTGGAAGGCCATAAGATAATACTTACCGATGTACCCTCTAATTTTGTAAAGATCACGTCGGGTCTGGGGCTAGCCACGCCACGGTGGGTAGGTATATTTCCACTCAGTATAGAGAGTGAAGTTGTGGGTGTGCTGGAAATCGCATCGATGGAAGTGATGCAATCCTACCAGGTCGAACTGATTGAAAAACTGTGTTCGTCGGTGGCACTCAGCGTTCACCACTCGCACGTAAACGAACAAACCCGAAATTTGCTGCATGCATCCAGAGCTATGTCGGAAGACCTGAAAGCACAGGAGGAAGAGTTGCGCCAAAGCCAGGAAGAGCTAAGCGCCACGCAGGAGGACTTGCAACGCAGACTCGACGCGGCCCTGCTAGAAAACAAGCAGTTGAAGGAGGAACTTGGCTCGTTGAAAAAGACGAAGACGTTCTCCGTGCCGGCACAATTCGGCAAGGGCTTGGGCAAACAAATGAACGGGACCTTTGCGGGCTCAGGATTTGCCAAACTCTAGCCGCCCGGCGTATCACGCCGAGGTAGCCGGTGCTGTTGCAACACTGTCGCCGGGGAGTTGAACCGTCGCCAGCGCCACTTCGGCGTTCGTGTAGCGCTTCACTACGTATATGGCCAGAAGCGTAAGGGGAAGGTCAAACAATCCAAGCATCAGGTCTGCCGTTGTGCTGTCAATAAGTTCGTCGATTGTATCGGCTTTCCAGGTGCAACTTCATTCTTTTGCCTGTGTTGATTTTTGCTCGGGCTTGATTCATAGGCGACACTTGTTTTTATGCGACACTTACGGTAGCCTTATGTTTCAAAAATCGCTACCTTCCATTCCATGACTATTGCGACAATCCCAACCAGGAACTCAGTCCTGCGGCTGTGCGCAGTATTTGCTGTCGTCAAAATACTGCTGCACCTGTATACCAACCTGTTTGCAGGGTATGGCATCTTCAGGGATGAGCTTTACTATGTAGCCTGCACCGAACACATGGCTTTTGGTTATGTCGATCACCCGCCGTTTAGCATTTGGCTGTTGTATGTTATCGAAGCAACGATTGGCAAATCTGTATTTGCGATACGACTGCTGCCCGCCTTGCTTGGCGGCGGTACGGTATTCCTTTATGGACTCATCACCTACGAACTGGGCGGAAGAAAATTAGCCGTAAGCCTTACATGCCTTGCAGTGCTGCTCTCAGGTGTGCACCTGGCGATGGGTACGTTTTATTCCATGAATGTGATTGACATGTTTTTGTGGCCGTTGGCGCTATATGGGTTCATCACACTTTTCAAGACAGGCAACGCACGGCTGTGGTGGTGGCTTGCGGCACTCATGGGTTTGATGCTGCTCAACAAAATCAGCGCATTGTTCTTTGGCGCGGGCCTGTTCATTGCCCTGCTGCTCACGCCCGAAAGAAAATGGCTTGCAACCAGGTGGCCATTTGTGGCGGGTATGATCAGTGTGCTGTTGTTCTCGCCCTATATAATATGGAATGCGCTTCACGGCTGGCCTCATCTTGAGTTTATACACAATGCCTCAACGTACAAATATCAGGGGATGAACCCGGGTGTGTTCTGGTCGCAACAACTGTTGATATACAATCCTTTTTCTTTGCCGCTTTCGCTTGCCGGCCTTGTTTACTTCTTCCGGCGGCAGCCCGATCATTACTTTCGATTCATATTCTTGATCTTTGTCACCGTTGGCGTCATACTTACTATCAACTGGCATAGCAAGCCCGAATATCTTGCTGCCGATTTCCTGTATTGTTTGTAGGCGGCGCGTTGCAGTTTCAGCAGTGGGCAGCACGTCGGCAATGGGTAGCCTATCCTGCACTTTTGTTGATATTGTTGGGGATTCCAGGCATCCCGTTCGGCATGCCCATACTGCCGGTTGACACCTATACAAAATATGCCGCAGCAGCGGGCCTGCAGCCGGGAGGCGCCGAAGGAAAAGCGTTAAGCGACCTGCCGCAATTCTATGCGGATATGTTCGGCTGGGAAGACAAGGCGAAGGCCATCGCCGATGCGTACCATTCCCTGTCGCCTGAAGACCAGAGGCACTGTGTGCTGTTCGGCGACAACTACGGCCGCGCAGGCGCGATCGATTACTACGCTGAGAAATATGATATCCCGAAGGCGATCGGTAATCACAACAACTATTGGCTGTGGGGACGCGCGGATACGACGGTAAGGTCTTGCTTACGCTCAGTAAAGAAGTGGGCGATAAAGCCGAACTATTCGACGAAGTGATCGACCTCGGCGTTGTACATACAGATCATTGCATGCCCTACGAAAACGATTTGCACATCTACCTGTGCCGCGGGCTGAAGAAACCCCAGGACGTCGTATGGTCATCCATTAAGTCATTCATCTGACACTCATTCATACCGCAATGCCTCCACCGGGTTACTCTTCGCAGCACGCAGTGTTTGCCAGCTTACGGTGAGCAAGGCAATGGTGAGCGAAGCAAGACCGGAAAGGACAAAGAGCCAGGGTCGAGTTTTACCCGATAAGCGAAAGTGCCAAGCCACTGTTCGAACGCCACTCCCGAAAGCGGACATGCGATGACGAATGCCACACCCACCCAGATCAAGAATCGCGCGACAACAGGACCATGATCCCGAGGATGGATGATCCCAATACTTTTCGAATGCCTATCTCCTTCGTTCGGCGAATAGCCATATAAGTTGATAATCCAAAGAGCCCGATGCACGCGACGAAGATCGCGAGTGCGGCAAACAACTCAAACACATTGCTGAATCGGTTGTCGCTACTGTATTGTGCATCGTAGTAGTTCTCTAAGAAGAAATAGTCAAAGGGGTTGCCCGCGAAAACCTGATTCCAGGTAGCCTGCACATCCGCGACGGCACTTCGTGTGCTGCCCGGTTTGAGTCTGAAAGCATAGTATTCGCCTGCCCAGGGTGCAAACAAATATTTCTTCAACGCGAAGATGATCGGCTCGACAGTTACTTTGAGCGACTGCTGGTTGAAGTCTTTCACTACGCCAATGACGGTGCGGGGTATGTGCGTATTTTCATTTTCGTGCCATGTGATCGTTGTTCCAACTGCTTCGTCAGGCGACTGATAGCCTAACTGGCGAGCCGCTGTTTCGTTAAGAATTACGGCATCCTTGTAGGCAGTGCTTCCGTCCGGAAAATTTCTACCGGCAGCAAATGCGGCTCCCATCACCTCGAAATAAAACTCATCTACTGCAATAATGTACAGGCCCACGGTATTGTTGGGATCGTCAGTGCGATTGAAAGCACGGCCCCAATGAAGGTCAAGGCCGGGAATAGTGGAAGTGACGGACATGCCATCGAGCGATGAATGCTGCGACACTGTGTGCCTGAAGTAGTCGAGGTGTTCGCCATATAGCGAGTCCTTCACGCCCGGGCCCTTAACCACCAAAGTGTTTTCCAGATTCAAGCCCACGTCCTGTTGCTGCATGAACGTGAGTTGGTCGCGGATGGTAAGCGTGCCAATGACCAGGGTGATGGATGCGGCAAACTGAAACACCATGAGTGCTTTGCTGAGCGAAAGGCCAGCGGCTTGCGCCTGCTTTTTCAACAGCGCAATCGGGGCGATGGCGCGAAATCAACCACGCCGGATAAATCCCTGACAGCATGGTGCCGGCAAGCAATAAAACAAAGATGTAGAGGGCGTGTTGTATTGTAAATGAGAGTACAATCGGCAAACCTGCAAGTGCGCTTAGGGCAGGAAGCAGTACCTGTAGCAGGGCTACCGCGAAAACTACCGCACACGCGTTCACTACAGCTGACTCGATTGAAGCTTGCACCCACAACTGCATCACCGACGATCCGCTCATACGCCTGATGCCGACTTCTTTCATGTGCTCCTGTGACCTCGCCACGGAAAAATTTATGTAGTTGACCCATGCAATGAGAAGAATACACAAGGCAATTATACCCATGAACATCACCATCGTTCCGTTTCCGTTCGCTTCTGCTTCACCCCACAGGTCTGAATGCAAGTGGATATCGTGCACGGGTTGCAGTTCATATGTTACATAATACTGCGACGACGGCTTGCTGCGGTCGCCAATGTATTGCGACAGCATGTCCGGAAGTTTTTCGTGCACAACCGATAGTTGTGTTTCCGGCGAAAGCCGCACGTAATTGTAGAAGTTCCCCCAGTCCCAGTCGTTGTCGGCGTCGAAGTCAAGTGTGCTGAAGGCTACCAGGAAATCAGGATGCACATGCGCGTTGGTGTTTACATCATCGAATACGCCTGTCACTTTCAGTGTGTTGGCGGGGCGCTCGCCCCGATGAAAGACCATTGTTTCGCCCACGGCGTCCACTTCACCAAAATATTTACGCGCCGTGGAAGCCGATATCACCACCGAGTATGGCTGGGCGAGTGCGGTTGCCATGTTGCCAGTCAGCAATGGGTAATTCATAATCGACAAGAAGGAGGAGTCGGCGTAGTAGATGTGGCTTTCGCGAAAACTTTTTTCATTAGCCTCCATTACCGGATCCGACATAAGCGGGTCTGTATGCACAAGGCGGGCGGCATCTATTACTTCGGGCAGGTCGCGACGCATGGCAGGCGCTAGTGCCGGCACGGTCTGTGCCGATTTGCCCACTTCCACCCTGTCCTGGTAGCTGTGATAGACCACACGATAGACATCAGCCGATACCTCTTGGTCATAGCTTGTTTCAAACTCCACGTACATAAGTATGAACATGCACGATGCCATACCCAGCATAAGCCCAATGGTGTTGATAACGGAAAAGGTGCGTTGCTTCCAAAGTTTGCGCAACGATACAATGAGGTAGTTCCAGATCATGAGCGTTGGTTTGGTCCTGGAACTTACAACTATTAATCCAGCTTTGAAGCCGTGAATTGGCACACAAAGCAATCTCACTTCAGTCCTGTCGACCGATATTGGTAAATATCGTTCGTGAGCGGACTACCGGGTGTTTTGTTCAGCGCGCAAAATCAATAGCTTTGTCCGTGTCACATTAACGACTTGTTTAACTATATGAGAATGTTCTTCTACGTGCTGGCAGCCGTTCTGTTTGTGAGTGCCTGCACTCCATCACCAAAACCCGAACCTGCAGCCGCCACCGAAACTGCTATTACCTTTCCGGAGAAAATTGCAGGCGCCACGATTTACGAAGTAAATATTCGCCAGCATACACCCGAAGGCACCATCAACGCCTTCACGAAGGATCTGCCACGATTAAAGGAATTGGGTGTGAAAATGTTGTGGATCATGCCAGTGCAACCAATCGGCGTGAAGAACAGGAAAGAACCGCTGGGCAGCTACTACTCCATCAAGAACTACAGCGAGATAAATCCGGAGTTTGGCACCAAGGACGATTTCTCCGCGATGGTAAAGGCCGCTCACAATCAGGGCATGTATGTGATACTCGACTGGGTGCCAAATCATACCGCATGGGACAACCCGTGGATCACAACGCACCCGGAATACTATGCACACCGCCCAAACGGCGAGATCGCCTACGAGGCCGACTGGACAGACATTGCGCTGCTCGACCATACCAACACCGGCACGCGCGCTGCCATGATCAAGGAGATGAAGTACTGGGTAACAGCCTTCGATATCGACGGCTTCCGGTGCGACCATGCCGGTCATGAAATTCCGCTGTATTTCTGGGAAGAAGCGACGTCCGAGCTTGATCCAATTAAAGACCTGTTCTGGCTTGCTGAATGGGATGGCGCGCGCATGCACCTGGAGTTCGACGCCACCTATGCCTGGGAATTGCTGCACCTCACCAACGCGGTAGCGAAGGGGGAAGCACACGCCGCAGACCTGGCCAAGTGGATACAACGCGACCTCGCCGAATATGGGCGGCGGCCGGTGCGCCTTACCATGATCACCAACCACGACGAAAATTCCTGGAACGGCACCGTGTTTGAACGCTACGGTGAAGGCAACCGCACGTTTGCTGCTTTTATATTTACCGCTCACGGCATCCCTATGTTATACAGTGGTCAGGAAGCGGGCCTCAACAAGCGACTGCGATTCTTCGACAAAGACACCATAGACTGGAACGATCCGGAAAATTTGGTCCTTTCTATGAAAAGCTTGTTGCGCTCAAGGCAGATAACCCGGCACTCTGGTGTGGCGAGTACGGTGCCATGCCCACTTTCATTAACAACGATGCCGACGTGCTCGCGTTCAAACGGACGAAGGGCAACAACACGGTGATCGGCATCATGAATTTCACGAACAAACCGCAGGAGATGCACCTTGCTGATGCAGTATCCGCCGGCACGTACAAAGATTATTTTACCGAGAGAGTGTAGAACTCAGCATCGACAAGCCGCTTGTGCTGAAACCGTGGCAATACCTGGTGTTTGCCAACAATCCATAACTGCATGTAAATATGAGCGGTGCATTGATTACGTTACACACGCACTTAAAATGTTGACAACTCTGTTGAGAAGTTGTGCATTACTTTTTAGAGAATTATTTTGATAGTGATGTATGTGATTATACCTTCATATCACTAAGTCAAAATATTGACAAGTTGATTACACAGCGGCGGTAAACAAAAGGTTGTGGTCTACGGATCGTGACTGACAAAGAAGCTGGCGCGGTGAATTGTGTTCAACGAAAAGTGCTCCTTCGGGAGAAACTGGCGAAGGACACGAAGTGGAAGGCTAGTATCGAAAGATTCGCGCCGGAAGCTTTGGCTTGTAAAAATTGACTTTCGGTTGTCTGTTCGGCCACGGTCGGGAGGCAACGAAGACGGGGTTAGTTAAGCAATTAGCTAGTCCCGTTTTTTTATTTCCATCCCGCCACTTTTCTTGTTGCCATTTCTTGACACGAAGGTGGTCATTAGAAACTGCTCGAATTCCTTTTTGTAATGATCCACTACTCTACAAACGTCTGCTACGCCACGGTGTTGATAAGTGTGCCTATCGGGTCGATGGTGATTCTGATTTCGTCGTCTTTGCGAAGTGTGAAGTCATGCCCGGGCACAATGCCCGTGCCGGTCATGAGCAACGCTCCATGGGGGAATGAACACTCGCGATAAAGGAATGAAACCAGGTCTTCGAACCGACGCACAATCTGGTCGATGGCCACCTCTCCTTCGAAAACAGTTTTCTTGTCTCGCAGTATCTGCAACTGAATCGGCGTTTTCCCCGGCAGTGGTTTATCCGTGACGAAGATACACGGACCTAACGAGGCGCACCCATCGTATGTTTTGGCCTGTGGCAGATACAGGGGATTTTCGCCTTCTATGCTTCTTGAACTCATATCGTTGCCGATGGTATAGCCGACAATTTTCCGGACCGGTCACCACAAGTGTCAATTCTGGTTCAGGCACATCCCAGGTAGAGTCCTGGCGTATGCGCACCTTATCGAGGTGGCCCACGCACCGTTGTGCGGTGGCTTTAAAAAACAACTCGGGTCGTGCCGCTTCGTATACACGTGCGTAAAAGTCGCCGCCGCCCGAATCCCTGGACTCTTCCTGTCTCCCTATTTTACTTCTGTAATAGGTTACGCCGCTTGCCCACACTTCCTGGCTTAGCAACGGCGCAAGTGCATGCGCAGCGGCAAGCACCCTCGCGTTGTCATTCGCCTGCAGTTGCGAGACAAGTGCGTGCAATTTCTGATAGAGTGCGTCATCATTGACGAAGGTGTCCCAGTTTTCATTTTCCAGGGTGTAGTAGGCATCCTTGTTTTCAATCACAATAGCTGCCGATGTTCGGAATAAGCGCATTTTTCGAATACAGGTTTTTCATAAAAAAATAAAGGGCACCGAGTTGTAATTACTTTAGGAAAGGGTAGCCTTCGGTCGCGTGCTTCTTCAACCCCTCCTCGTTGATATCTACGCCAATGCCTGGTTTTTCAGATAGCGTGATAAATCCGTTCTCCACCATCGGTTCATCATATTTCACAATTTCCTTGAACATGGGGTTGGTGTGAAAATAAGATTGCCACTCGAGGATCATGAAGTTAGGCACCGATGCGCACACGTGGCATGACGCCATCGCACCGAGAAAAGATGCGACCATGTGCGGCGCAAATGGCACAAAGTAGAGACTTGCCAGGTTGGCAATGCGTTGCCCCTCGCCAAGCCCTCCGGCTTTCTGCAAGTCGGGCATGATAATGTCTACGGCGCCAATTTCCAGCAGCCGCCTGAATCCATACGCGAGGTAAAGATTTTCGCCCGCACAAATCGGCGTCGATGTTGAGTCGGAAATGATTTTGTAGGCTTCCGCATTTTCGGCAGGGATAGGTTCTTCCAGCCACATGAGGTTAAGATGCTCCAACCGCTTGGCAACCTGCTGCCCTGTGGTGGCATCATACCGTCCGTGCATGTCGCAGCAAATGTCAACGTCAGGTCCGACAGCTTCGCGCGCTGCCGTCACCTGGTCCACCATGCGCTTCAATTCACCGGGGCTGGCTGTCCAGTTGTAGAAGTCATACTTCTTGGGATCGTTGCGTTGGTCGAGGTCGAACTTGATCGCATTGAATCCCATCTTCTTGGCCTCCAAAGCGGCCTTGGCGAAGTCTGCCGGAGTTGGCAGGTTTTGTTGATACAGCGCGGTGTCGCAGTACACGCGTATTTTATCTCGATACTTTCCGCCTAGCAGTTGGTACACAGGTACGCCCAACGCTTTTCCGGCTACATCCCACAAGGCGGTTTCAATAGCGGACAGCACGGCCACATACATGCCCGACTGCGCGCCTTCGAATATGCCTGACTTGCGAAGGTCGTCGAAGAGGCGATTAACATTCATTGGATTTTTTCCAACCAGCCGTCGCTCGAGCATCTTCACAAAGTGATACGTGCCGGGCACGGCGTCTACGCCTTCGCCGCATCCATATATATCCTGATTGGTACGGATCCTGATGAAGAGCCCGTGGCCAAAACGAATAAAAGCGCATTGGACTTCAGTGATCTTCAAATCGGCCGGCTTCGAGGGCATGGGCGTTCGCTCCATTGCCTGTTCCAATCCATTGCCAAAGCTGGCTGACAGGGGCATCAGTGCCGCGCCGGCCGTGAGTGCATTTCTAAAAAACTTTCTCCTTGAATTTGTGTGTGACATTGTATCTGTGATTAAGCTGTAAAAAAAATTACCATGTGCGCTGCTTGAGCAACTCTTCAATCTGCTCTTTGGGAACCGGAAGTTTGTCGATGTTGGCCTTCAGCCAGGCTGAGAAATCCTTTTCAATGTCCGCCGACCAGCGAGAGTCGATCTGCCCAGGTGTATATTTTTGTTCGCGAAGACGTAGATGCCCGAACATGTCGCGCAGCCGCACGACCTCGGATGTTTTTACGACTTTCTCGGCCAGGTGGGGCGGAATAAAGATGACTCCGCCGTCGCGAGCGAGTACCACGTCGCCAGGCATTACGGTGGCCTTACCGATGCGTGCGGGCGTGTTGATTCCCACGAGCGTGGTGTTGAGCCGGCCATTCGGATCGTTGAGGTGGTGCGAAGGATGATATGTGCGGAAGTAGGAAGTGAAAGACCCGATCTCTTTCAAGCCGCTGATGTCGCGGATGGCGCCATTGTAGATGATGCCATTGCCGGTTTTTGCGAAAATGGAGTTACCAAGGTTGTCGCCGATGGTGGGTCCATCCTCGTGGGCGCCAAACTGATCGACCACGTAAACGTCGCGCATGGTGAGCATATCAATCGGCCAGGAGTTCTGTGATTTTACCCGTTTGTCACGGTTGTGTCCACGTTCGTCGATTACCCGGTGTATGTCGGCCGACCCGGCCATAAAGAACGGCGAGTAACCGCCCTGCCCACAAGCACGCTGTCGGGATTGATTACCATCAACCATCGTCGTACTGATGATTGTAGTTTTCATTTCGCAGCACTGCCCACGCTTCTTCCAGTGTAACCAATTTCATTCGATCCAGAATTGCATCGGGCACCTTCGGACGCCCGTCCGCGTAGCGTTCACCCTTCCATTCAGGTGTGAGAAAGATGAGTTCGTCTTTCGATATTTGCTGACCGCTCGCAACAAGGCAGCAGAAAAAGCCTACAACCGTCAGCGCCAAACATTTTAAACTGCACTTCATATATATTATAGAGTTAGTATTATTTCATTTTTTCTATTCAAGGCCCGCATTACGCGATTTCGCCGCTGTCGGTTCCGGCAGCGGGCGGGCGCGCCACCATAAGGCCAAAGATGATCCGGTGATATTCATAACCGGAGCAAAAAATCGCCGCGGCCAACCCTACCGTCGACAGTTTTCCCATCGCCAGTGCCAGTCCGGAGCCGAGCCCCGCATTCTGCAACCCAACTTCAATAGCGATCGTACGGCTATCGCGCTCATTCATCCGAAGCAAGCGCGCAGACCAGTAACCGAGAAAGAACCCGAAAACGTTGTGTACACACACCGCAACCATGAGCAACGGGCCAACCACCAGCAAGTCATTGCGCCCGGCGGCGGTGATTACAACAATGATAAGTGCGATTCCACCCATCGACAGCAAAGGCATAATGCTATCGAGTACCTTAAACCTGCCGTGCAGGAAGTGATTGAAGATAAGTCCTGCCGTCACAGGAATGATAACGATCTTGGTGATGTCCCACACCATGGCCCAGAAGTCAATCACCACATACTCGCCGGCCAGCAACTGCATGAGCAGCGGTGTTACAAAGGGCGCGATCAATGTCGAGATGGCCGTAAGGGTGACAGACAGCGCCAGGTTGGCTCGCGCGAGATACGTCATCACGTTGGAAGCCAGTCCGCTTGGGCAACTCCCTATCAGAATGATGCCGGCTGCGACTTCATTGGGAAAGGTGAATACTTTGGTTATGGCAAAGGCGATCATCGGCATAATCAGGTATTGGCACAGCGCACCGACGACAACACCCTTCGGCATTTTGGCCACTGCGGCAAAATCTTTCAAGCTCAATCCAGTGCCCATGCCGAACATGATGATCTGCATGAGTGGAACAATTAGCTTGGAAAGCTTGAATTCTCCCACGTAGATGAAGTAGTGCGGATAATACATGGCCACACTCACTGCCGCAAAAATCATTACGGTGAAGGAATATCCCTTGAGAATCTCGTGACGGCGAAATCCAAATGCGATCAAAACGAAGAATATCATGAGCAACCAGCCGGCATACAGGTGCATCTCTTGCGCGGTCATAAATGCATACGCGATGAGAAACAATGCGGCGCTAATGAAGTAGGGTTTGGAACTAACTTTTGTGGGCATCAGCGTAAAGAATAAAAAGTCTCCGACCGGTCATATGATAATGGCCTGGAATAAAGATCAGGTTTTTCCTCGCCACAGCCTTCGGAACTATGCATGAGAGGTAATGGGATAAGAAGAAACAACTCGCCACAATAGTGTGCAACGACGCAGGAGGGAGCAACGGCGCGTTGCTCCCTTTCCCTTGTCTTTAAACCCAAACAGTTTACGAGGTTAATATTTTTGCAACAGCTTTTGATCGAACTTGTCAGCCTGTATGCTATTGCGTATCCCAAAATACTCTTGTCGTTAAATTGTCTCCACCCATTTCCGTCACAGCGGTTTGGTAGTTCGCAGGGTTTTGCCCTGCTTCCGTGTTCGGATATGCAAGCCGCCTGATAAAACCGCCGCCCAGGTTATTGTTGTACAGGTTGGGACTCAGGTCGGGGAAGCCTGTTCTTCTGAAGTTGGCGAATCCCTCGTGACCGTTGCCGATACTTTCCAGCCAGTATTGGTAGCCAATTTGTTCGAGCGCATTGGGCGCATCAAAGGCCACACCCGGTTCGCCGAGATATGCATCCTGATCGACAGTCGGAATAGCGGTTGCGTTGGGATACAAGGCCCACTCGTCCATGCTGGCGCGTATGCCTGCCTCGTACAAGTCTTGTACCGTTCCTTGCCCTGTTATCCAGCCTCTTTCCGTGCCTTCAGCCATGAGTAATTGGGTCTGGGCATTGGTAATGAAGAAGAGCGGCGCAACAGCGTTTCCGAGTACGTCAAAATTCAGTTGCGAATAGTTCAGACCGCCGCCGAGTGTGCCGCGATCAAACGCTTCGGCTTTGATCGTTTCGCTGTCGTAACCTATGGGAAAACCAAACTGGTTTGTGAGCGTAACGTCTGGACTCGTAGTGGTGGCTTGCGCCGGGTTGGCGTACTTGCCGATCATAAATTTTGCACGGGGGTCGTTGGTGGCTTTCAGAAAATCCACGAAGGGCTCCGCCACATAATAGAAGTACACGTTGATGGCCCTCGGTCCGGCGTTGAGCGGATTGGGATAGGCAGAACTGAACGTGAGGTACGCATTGTCTGCATTGGACGTCATCACGCCCCGACTTGCTGCTTCCGATACGCGGCTTTGCGCTTTTGAAGCATCGACTTCGGAGTAGCGCATGCCCAGTCTCAGCAGCATGC
>JAAURZ010000013.1 GCA_012031955.1 Bacteroidia bacterium | reverse complement strand
TGTCTTCCACCACTTTGGGGAAATAGGTGAATCGCAACTCGATGGTGCCGAAGGTGAGGTTTTCATTCCTGGTTCGCATACCCGCACCGATGCCGGAGTATGGCACGCTGTAGAACAGGCCCTTGTTGCCGACATCGAGAAATGCGAGGTCGGCGAACACGATGGGTGCGAATTTAAAACCAAGCAATTTCCATTTTGTAAAAAAGGTTGTCTCCGCCGAAAAGCCCAGCCGCTGGAAGCCCGCCAGGCTGTCGGGTCGAAATCCGCGCACGCCGTAGCGATCGCCTAGCTCGAGCAGGTCGTTGAAAGTGCGGTTGATATGTGTTGTGTAGCTGGCGCGCAGCGATTGGCGAAAACGCCACCGGCCTATGGGCTTCAGTCGGCTGAACCACTCCAGGAAAACCGACGCTGTTGCATCCTCGGGCTCGCTGCTGAAGTATGAAGCCACGCGCGCATCGGCGGTGAAGACGTCGCCCTGCTTGTTTGCTACGATCCGCTCTACTTCGAGATCGAGGTAAGGCCGCTGACGGTTGAGTTGCTTGGCCCAGCCAGCGCCCAGCACCACACGGTGTCCATAAGGAACATCTTCCGTGCGGCCAAAGCCGTAGATGTATCGCGTTTTATAGAAATTCTGTTTGAATAATGTGACATTGGCGAGCACAAACGTATTGTTGTTGTATTGGGGATTGAGAACTTCTGTCGGTTGATCGGGTATGCTGCCGAAATCCTGACGAAACCAGCGCCAGACTTAGAAAATGCCGGCTTCTGTCTTTGACGGCGTTGCGTACTGCCTACGTTGTACCCGACCCATGCGTCGTACACATAGTAGCGGTAGCTTCTGAAGGCGGAGTCTGCCTTGCTTCCATAATTCTTCGACCAGTTTCGACTCAGCTCGAGCCCGCCGGCGAGTCGTGTATAAGGCGACACCAGGGGGCGATCCAGGCGGATGTAGTAGGCGGCTTCTTCCTCCTCGCCGTAGCTGCTGCCGCTGTTGAGGGTGGTGTAACCGACCGACAGGTTGGCCAGGCTGCCACCCACACTGCTTTTCTGATAAATGATCTCCGGACCAAACGCAGGGTTGCGGCCGGCGTCATACAATCCGTTAAACTGCAACCGCTGGCCCCACCCTGCCAGATTCACATCGTACAGGCGGAACTTGTATTTGTCGGCACTGCGCGGCGAGAAACGGCCGCCGAAAGAGAACACGTCGCGCGTGTGAATGATGAGGTCGACGGAGTCGGTGCGCGCAACGGGCCGCACCTGAATACGCGCGTCGAGAATGAAATCAAGATCACGCAGGTAGCGTTCATTGTCGGCCAACTGGTAAGCGTTAAGTGGTTGGCCATCGTGAATAAAAAGGTTGTCGCGTATGGCCCACTCTCGGGTGTCGGAGTGAAGGGCGTTGCCCACCTTCACCACCAGGTTTTTGAGTCGCCGTGCAGAGTCGTACAGCGTGCGCTCGAAGCCGATGTGCCGGACGTAGATATTGCGGATGATTTTATCCTGATAGGGCAGGAATGCGTCTTCACTCTTTTGGTTGAACAGTGTGTCGGGGTTTACATCAAGCGTAAGCGTTTCCAACACCTGCTTCCCTACTTTGTTGTCGGTAACCACCTTGGGAAGGGTGTCATTCTGAGCACTAACCGCAAAAATACAAGCCACATCGCGATGATGCAGCCGAACCATCTCCATCGCATTCTGTCGAACTTAACACTGCAAGATACGCCCTTATTACGTCAGACAGGCAGCGCCTTGCATGGCACGCCTAGCGCGACGCGCGCCGCTGATGAAGGGGGCCCATAGTAGATGGCATTCGTCAGCAGCTTGTTTGTACCAAACCAAAAAGCGCGGAAGCAGAGGTCTTCTGTAAAACCAATCACACGCCCGCGGCCGAAAGACGAAACACCCACCACGGCGCTTTCTTTTACTCTTGGCAGGTTTAGTTTCGACATGTAGCCACTCATCAAAGGCGATGCCGTATAGGTGAGCGGGTTGCCATACGGATTTTTGGACTTCTCCATGAAGATGTTGTTGCCTTTGAACAGGGGTATGCGCGGCTGATAGTAGCCGTAAAGCAACGGATGAGTAAGATCTGCCACAGCTTCGAAAATGGCGCCGTCGGTTTGCTGCGCGCCCATGGCTTCGTCGATGTCGGCGTATGGTTTAAAATTCTTTCCGCTTTTTCCATCGGTCGCTCCGTCCTCTTTTGGTTCGCTCTTCATCTCGAATTTTCCAAGTCCGGCGGTATTGAACCATGACACGGCATTTTCCATCCCGATAAGAATGCCGCCGGCGCGCACCCATTCTTTCAGTTTATCTTTCGCGCCATCGCTGATGCCGTTGTATGACCCTTGCGGGAAAATGATGGTGTTGTACTTGCTGATGTCGGCGCGGTTGAACACGTCGGTGGGCATCATCGTTACAGGTATGTTGAAACGCGTGTCGAAGAGGTGCCATATTTCACCGGCGTCGGTGGCCGATACGCCACCTTCCACGAGGACGGCTATCTCCGGTTTTTTTATCAATTGAAAAGCGTTGCTTCCGAGACTCACGCCGCGGTAGTCGAGTCCGGTGTTGAAAGCATACACGTCGATACCATCTTCCTCGGCGATCATCTTCACCAGGTACTCAATGCGCTCCTGGTCTATTTCCTGATCCGACAATGGTATCATGATCGCCCCGCGGTCGAAGCGCTTGCCACTGGTGTGGTGGAACGGATCGGTAGCCACTTTGATGCGAAGCTTTTGCTTGAGCAACCTGTACATGGCACGGGGCGCATAGTATGGATAAGTTTCAAACACATAAGCATAAGTGGCCCTTCCGCCGATCACTTTGCCCGCCGGCATTTTTGGTGCGGCTACTTTTTCGCCCAGTGCCGGCATTGCTTTCACTTCTTCATACTCTACGCCGGTAGCGAGCGTGAGTGTCCAGGCGGAGATGTCGTAGAAAATGCTGTCGGTAAACTGCGTGCGCTTTTCGAACATGCCTTTGATGAGTCTGTATTGTTTCTGATTCATTGGCACCACGTAGCTGCCGTCTGTTGTAAAAGACTTGCCATTGATGGTTTGATCGCCGGCTAGTTTAAATACATCTATGTCCTGGCGGGCCACGATCTCGGCGAGGTGGAAAGCGCGCGCCTTATCCAGCGACGATCCGAACACAAGGGCCTTCACCGGATCTTTGGCTGCTTCACTTACCGAGACTTATAGAAGTCGCGCTGGTAGGTAAGCAGTTCGGTGCGCAGCGCATTCACCGCTTTGAGTGTGCTGAGGCCTGCGGTGAATTGATTCCTTACAGTAAACGGAAACGTAAGTTTGCCATTCACACTTTCCTGCGCGTGTCCACGTGAGCTTGCCTGCTCGAACAAGATGCCGATGCAGCCTTGTACGTCGGGGAAGGTAGAACCCTTGCCGTAGTAGAAGTCGTCGTAACCTTCCTGCGTAAAATACAACGAACCAATTTCGTCCATTCCTTTGGCATTGAACTCGCCGATCTTGCGCACGAGCTCCTGGTTTTTTTTCAGGCGTGAGGGGATGCACGCGCGACGGCACGCCAGGCTGGAAGAAGAAGGAGGAGTTGGTGCCCATCTCGTGGTGGTCGGTGAGCACGTTGGGTTTCCAAAGATGAAACTTCCTGATGCGCGCCTGCGACTCGGGTTGTTGCCCTACCAGCCAGTCGCGATTCAGGTCGAACCAGTAGTGGTTGGTCCGTCCACCGGGCCACGGCTCATTATGTTCCATGTCGTAGTTGTCGGCCGCAATCTCGTTGCTCTTGCGCGAATTGACCCACGCGCTGAAGCGGTTGCCGCCGTCGGGGTTGAAGCATGGATCGAACAGGATGATGGTGTTCTCGAGTTGGGTTTCTATTTCCGGTCCTTTCGCCGCCGCGAGATAGTAGGCCACTAGCAGCGAAGCATTGGCGCCGCTGGCTTCGTTGCCGTGAATGCTGAAGCCCATGTAAAAAACGGCGGGCATGGCCTTCACATCGAGTGAGCCCGACCTGGCGGGATCTGACAGCTGCACGTGCCTGGCGCGGATATTCTCAATGTCAGCGTGGTTTTTTGGCGAAGTAATGGTAAGCAGCAACAAAGGTCGCTTCTCGTGTGTGTAGCCGGTGACCTCAAGTGTGATCCGATCCGATGCTTTGTCGAGCGCCATCATGTATGCGACCAGGCGGTCGTGGCTGATGTGGTACTCACCGACCTCATGACCGACAATCGATTGCGGCGTCGGAATAGCAGGATCATAGGTTGCGCTTTCGGGCAGGTAGTAAGAAAGGTCGGGTTGCGCGACTGAAATTGAAGAAGCAAAAACGCTTGTAAGAAAAAGGAGGTAAAGATAAATTTTCTTCATAGGGGACGTCAGTTTGAAGTTTCGAAGATGAAAAAATAAGATCGTCTTTATCAAGGAATTAGCTTGAAATTCTATGAGCGGTGGATGAGGTTATGTTAACTTATTGTAAACAAAATGTGGATAGAATTAAAGGTACTTTAAAGGCAAACTGAGGCCAAAAGAATACTTTTGTGTGCTCAAAAAAACATCAAACTAAATCAATTCTTTATGAGGAAACTTCTACTTCTCACAGTCTTTGTGATGACAGCCGGGGCCGGCGTGTTTGCACAAGGTGTGACGACGGCCACGCTCAGTGGTACCGTCAAAGACGCCAGCGGCGCGGGGCTTCCCGGTGCCAACGTGGTCGCAACGCATGAACCATCCGGGACAACCTACGGGACCAACTCTTTGGTCGACGGACGGTTCACGATACCCGCCATGAGGATCGGTGGACCTTACACTGTGAAAATCAGTTTCGTGGGGTATCAGGAGTCCGTTTACAACGATATCTATCTGAGTCTGGGCACGGCGTCCAACCTCAACGTTACGCTGTCGGAGACATCCACTGAGTTGGAGGCTGTGGTCATTTCCGGGAGAAGCGACGTTTTCAGCAGCGAGCGAACCGGTGCGTCTACTAACATTCGCAGGGAGACCATCAACGCGCTGCCTACCATCAGCCGCTCTATCAACGACTTTACACGCCTTACGCCCCAGGCCAGTGGCCGTTCCTTCGTTGGGCAAGATTCGCGCTACAACAACATCACTATCGACGGTTCTATATTCAACAACAGCTTTGGACTCTCTGACCAGCCGGGCGGCCGCACAGGTTCAACACCCATCAGTCTTGACGCCATTGAAGAGATCCAGGTGGTGATTGCTCCCTACGACGTGCGCCAGGCCGGATTTGTGGGAGCCGGCGTAAACGCCGTCACCCGGAGCGGCACCAATGAATTCAGCGGTTCTGTTTTCTACAACCTGCGCAATGAGAAATTCGTGGGTTCCGAGGCCGACGGCACCGAGGTGAACACTACTGACTTCGATGTGAAGCAATATGGCTTCCGCCTGGGCGGCCCGATCCTCAAGAACAAACTGTTCTTCTTTGTGAACGGTGAATTCGAAAGAAGGTCCGAACCCGCTACGGCCTACACTGCCAACGATGGTACGGAAACAGTCGGTGGCACAAAAACGCGTGTACTTCGCTCGGATCTTGACCAGTTGAGCGACTACCTCGCTACTAATTTTAACTACGCAACCGGTCCTTATGAGGGATACAACAACGAAACCACCAGCGACAAGTTCCTGATCAAACTGGACTACAATATCAATCAGAATCACAATGTCAGCATCAAATACAACTGGCTGGATTCTGAAACAGACGTACTTACCAGCAACAGTTCTTCGCTCGGTTTTGGCAACCGCCGCACGAACACCAACGCGCTCAACTATCAAAACTCCAACTACATACAAACGGAGAAAATCCAGTCCATCATCGGCGAGGTGAACTCGCGTTTCGGCAATAAGATTGCCAACAACTTCATAATCGGATATACGTCTCAAAACGAAGATCGCGCTTCGCGCGGCGACTTCTTCCCGCTGGTTGAAATTCAGAATGCGGGATCGACTTACATAACCTTCGGGTTCGAACCGTTTACACCAGCCAACCAGCTTAATTACAAAACGTTTCAGTTGCAAGACAACGTGACCATCTTCTCTGGTCGCAATACGATTACCGCGGGCTTCAACATCGAGCACTTCTCGTACGAAAACGTGTTCTTCCCTGGTTCGCAGAGTGTGTATGTATATAATAGTCTGGCTGATTTTTATACAGACGCCGACGATTTCATTGCCAACCCCACGCGCACCAGTTCGCCTGTTGACCTTCGCAGGTTCCAGCTCCGCTACGTGAATCCGTCCGTGGTGAGCGGAAGCGAACCCGTGCAGCCCACGAAGGTTTTCTATGCCGGTGCCTATGTGCAGGATGAGATTTCCCCGATGGCAGGCCTGAACCTGACGCTGGGTGTCCGTGTTGACGTGCCTAAATTTTCCGACACCGGCTTCCTGAATTCCCAGGTTGAAGGTCAGACATACGTGGATCAAGATGGCGAAGACTACGCTATCAACACTGCGAAACTCCCCGATGCAAAACCTTTGTTCTCTCCGCGTCTCGGATTCAATTATGATGTGAAGGGCGATCAGACCACGCAAATTCGTGGCGGTACCGGCCTCTTTACCGGACGGCCTGTATTTGTTTGGATATCCAACCAGATTGGTAACAATGGTGTACTAACAGGATTCGACCAGTTTGATAACATTGCCGCAGGTACCGTGATCGGCTCGAACGGCCGTCCTTTCAATCCCGACCCGACGGCCTACATACCGGCAACGGCCAACCTGCCTGCGTCATACGAAATTGCAGCGACCGATCCTGATTTCAAGTTTCCTCAAGTCTGGAGAACCAACATTGCAATCGACCAAAAATTGCCTCTTGGCCTCGTCGGTACGTTGGAGTACATCTACTCTAAGGATGTGAACGGCATTGGCTATTTCAATGCAAACCTCGCACCTACAGATACAGCGTTTGCATCCGGCCCGGATCTGCGTCCCCGTTATATTCCCACGAACCCAAAACTGAACGCAAATGCTGTGAACGCCATCGTTCTTTCGAACAGTAACAAAGGCTATTCACAATCAATTTCGCTCAAGATCGAAAAGCCCTTCACCAAAGGTTTCAACGCGCTTGCAGCCTACAACTTTGGAGTAGCCAAGAACACAATCGACCCGGGTTCCATTGCGGCCGGCACGTGGAATGGAAACCCGATTTCATTCGACCCGAACAATCCTCCTGCGTCATTCACCAACAGTGATCAGCGACATCGCGTGATCGTATCTGCCACCTACCGCAAGGAGTATGGCAAATTCTTCGCCTCGCAAGTAGGTTTCTTTTGGGAAGGTCGCAATCAGGGCCGCACCAGCTACATCTACTCGACTGACATGAATGGCGATGGTCAGATCAATGATCTGATCTACATTCCGAGGAATACTTCTGAAATGTCTTTCCAGGACTATGACCCCGATGGCGGCGGACCTGCCGCTACTTACACTGCGGCCGAGCAGTCGGCAGACTGGGATGCCTACATCAACCAGGACGATTACCTGAGTGAGCACCGGGGCGAGTACGCCGAACGCAATGGTGCGATACTTCCATGGGTATTCAGCGCTGACTTCAGCTTTGTTCAGGAATTCTTCATCAGCACCGGCGGCGGAAAACGCAATACCCTGCAACTTCGCTTCGACATCATCAATGTTGGTAATTTGCTAAACAACAAATGGGGCGTGGGTTGGTCTATCAACCAAAATCGCCCCATCAGGAATCAGGGTGTTGATCCATCAGGCCGACCGATCCAACGACTGAATGTGCTGGGTGTATCCAACACAGGCGAAGTCACCAAACTCACCGAGAGCTATCGTAAGAGCGCAGGCATCAGCGACCTGTGGCAAGGTCAGGTGGGCATCCGCTATATCTTCAACTAACAAGCTGCTCATTCCAATTTTATAGAGAGGCCCTTCGGGGCCTCTTTTCATTTCAGGGAAGTTTGCGTAGATTCAAAAATATGTCTGCCCATCCTTCGCGTATTCCGGCGGCTTTACTCCTGCTGCTCTGCCTAGCCTGCCAGACCAATTCCAGCCGCAAGAATGACGACGCCCCGGCGACAGTAAGTATCGACCTTGACGGCATTAAGAAAAGAGGCTACATCAACGCGCTCGTCGACAACAATTCAATCAGCTACTTCATTTACAAAGGCCACCCCATGGGCTACGAGTACGAATTGCTCCAGCGCCTTTGCAAAGAACTTGGTGTCACGCTGAAAATCAAAGTGACCTCGGGCGTCGATCGCGCAATCGAGCAGCTCAATCGCGGCGAGGGCGACATCCTCGCGTTCCCGCTCACCATTAACAAGCCGCGCAAGAAGCTGATCGCCTTCACGCAACCCCATTTCAACACGTACCAGGTGCTCGTACAGCGCAAACCCGACAACTGGCCACGCCTGACGCTCGACCAAATAAACGACAGCCTCATACGCAATCCGGTAGACCTCATCGACAAAGAAGTGCACGTGATTGAAGGGACAAGCTATGCGCTGCGGCTGCACAACTTGTCGGAAGAACTGGGCGGCGACATCAACGTGATCGAGGATTCGCTCAATTCCGAAAGCGAATCGCTGATCCGAAAGGTGGCGTTAGGTGAGATCGATTATACCGTTTCAGATCATACCATGGCCCGCGTAAACGCCGCTTACTACCCAAACCTCGATGTAAACACGGTGCTCAGCGTACCGCAGCAAATTGCCTGGGGCGTCAGATTGAATTCACCCAACCTGCTTGCCTTCGTCAACGACTGGCTGGTGCGGGTTAAGAAGGAGCCGACTTTCATGGTCATTTACAACCGGTATTTCCGGAGCCCGCGCACGTCGCTGATCAGGATGAAGAGCGACTACTCGTCGCTTGGCGGCACCAAGCTTTCGCCATACGACGACCTCATCAAAGAAGGGGCTAAGACGCTGAACTGGGATTGGCGGCTTTTGGCCGCGGTCATTTACCAGGAGTCGCGCTTCAATCCCGACGACGAGTCGTGGGCAGGCGCACAAGGTCTCATGCAACTTATGCCCGCTACGGCGCGACAGTTCGGCGCGGAGGATTTGAACAACCCACGTCAGAGCATCCGCGCAGGCACGCGCTACCTGAAGTACCTGGACGGCTTGTGGGAGAAAACCATCTACAACAAGGACGAGCGACTCAAATTTGTACTTGCGTCCTACAACGTGGGCCTGTCGCACATCATCGACGCGCGGGAGCTTGCCAAAAAATATGAGCACGACCCGACACTGTGGGACGGTAACGTCGAAAAATACCTCATGCTCAAGTCGGAACCTCAATATTACCAGGACTCGCTGGTAAAAGCGGGGTATTGCAAATGTGAGGAGCCGGTCAACTATGTACGCGACATCATGGAGCGTTACCGCCAATACCAGCTTCATTATCCGGAATAAAATTTATAACCGTATTCCGGGATTGAATAGGCGGCCGGATAGCGGTAGGTTCAGTACTCCAAAAAATAACCCTCTAATCCAACATGTCTATGAAAACACTAAGGCTTTTATTCACGTTGGCCATGTTTGCTTCGCTCGTGGCTATTTCATCGTGCGACTTTGGCGATGGCGAAACCCATTGTCGCGTCAAGTCCTTTTACTGGGAAAATGAATGGTACAACGCCTCTTACAACGGCACCGGCAGGCTCACCAAGCTGCAATCGGACGACAGTAAAATCCTGTTCTACTACGACGAAGACAACAAGTTGTACAAGTCGGATATTTATCTCCCTGGCGAGGCCACGGCCAGAAAGGTGTACACATTTGAGCACGGCCCTTATGGCATTACGCAGGTGTCTTATCACTTCGAAGGTGTGCTTACACAGCGCGAAGTGATTGTATACGCGACACCTACACAGGTGGACTCGGTGATCTACCAGGAGTTTATCGACGGAGGCGAAGTAGGTTTTGAAAACCCACTGAAGTTCGTGTACACGGGCAGCAACGTAACAAAGATAAACCCTGACGAAAGCTTCAACACATACACCGCCTACAGCTTCGACAACAAAGCCAATCCATTTAAAATGTTGGCGGCGTCCGTCGGCAATCCGGTATTTTGGCCTGTTGGATTGTATGCGTTCTTCCCCGTGGCAGACTATGACATTTCGTATGTAAGCAGGTTCTCCGGCAACAACCCTTTGACTGCCGAGTATGCCATTCCCAGTGGCGACATCTTTCAGCCACAAACGTACACCAACACCTATTCAGGTGGCAACGTAACCAAAATCGTATGGGAGGACACCGGCTTCGACGACGTGCTCACGGAAGATTACGCCTTCAAATACGATTGCAAGTGCGGCCCACGCGTGTTCCGCTAGCGTTGAGTCCGGGCACTCATTCGTGCCTTCGCCCAATAATGCATTCTTCTTTCGCAAGTTTCGGACAACGCCTTTTTGCGGTCCAAAGATTTTGGAGAGGAAAAGAGAAATGCTATAGCCAAAATAATGTTAACCCTCTAATCCACTGTTTATGAAAACACTACGACTCACAGTCACGGTGGTCATGTTCGCTTCGCTCGTGGCCATTTCGTCATGCAACTTCGGCGACGGTGAAACGCATTGCCGCGTCAAGTCATTCTACTGGGAAGATGAATGGTACAACGCCACCTACAACAACGCGGGCAGGCTTACCAAACTGCAGTCGGACGACAGCAAAATCCTGTTCTACTATGATGAGGGAAACAATTTGTACAAGTCCGACATATACCATCCTGGAGATGTAACCCCAAGAACCGTGTATACTTTCGAGCACGGACCCAGTGGTATCACCCGCGTATCCTATTACTTCGATGGTGTACTGACAAACGGAGAAATAATCTCCTACGTGACTCCGAATGAGGTGGAATCTGTCATTTTTCAGGAATACAATCCGGATGAGACTGTGGGGTATGAACATAGCCTCGAATTTCAGTACCAAGGTGGCAACGTTACCGCGTTAAACCCTGGAAGCTTTCTCAGGTATACAGCCGACAGCTTTGACTCCAAACCCAATCCGTTCAAAATGCTGGCGGCCGCGGTAGGAAACCCCGCGTTCTGGCCCGTCGGCCGGTACGTTTTCTTTCCTGTTGCCGACTATGACATCCCATATGTGAGTCGTTTCTCTGCGAACAATCCCCTTACGGGAAAATATGAATTCACCGACGAGCAACCTCAGGATCAAACATATACCAATACATACGCGGGTGGAAATGTGACTAAGATAGTTTGGGAGGACCTGAGCTATGACCAGGACAACGTGGAAGACTACGCCTTCAAGTACGATTGCAAATGCGGCCCGCGCGTGTTCCGCTAGAGCTGCGATACGATTGAAGCAAAGTCCAGAGACGGCCAGTTGTCCATCACCCCCGGCTGCTTCATCACATCGTCCATAATGCGTCGTTGCCGCAAGCCGTTTGATTGCGCTTCGGCATAGGAAATCTCGTCGTGGAAAGTGACCATTGAATACAAAGGAATCCAACGGTCGGGGTAAAGCTCGTGGAGCTTTGCCTCGATCTTTTTTCTGACCAGAAAATCGGCGTCGGCCACCAGGTCGCGCATCTCCACAAAGTTGGCGAGCGCAAGGTCTGCGATGGCGTCGGCGTCGGGCTTCCTTGCCTCTTCAAAAGCGGGCAGTACTTCATCCCAGTTGTCGTCAAACTCATCGAGCAACCGGTTCAGTATGCGGCAATCCTCGAAACCCGCATTCATACCTTGCCCATAGAACGGCACAATGGCATGCGCAGCGTCGCCGATGAGCAACGTGCGGTGTCGCACCCACGGGCAGCATTTTACAGTGACCAGCGACGACGTAGGATTGGCCTGAAAGTCGCGGCCAAGCGACGGCATTAACAAGAGCGCATCTGGAAACGTGCGTTGAAAGAATTGCTCTACATCGCGGCCGGTACGCAATGCATCAAACGACGGTTTGCCTTCAAAAGGGAAAAACAACGTACAGGTGAAACTTGCATCCAGGTTTGGCAGCGCGATAAGCATGTAGCTTTCGCGAGGCCAGATATGCAGCGCATTCTTCTCCAGCACAAAGCCACCATGACACCGGGCGGTATGTGCAGTTCCTTATAGCCGTGCTCGATGTAGTACTGCGAATAATTGAAACGATCGGTAATCTGCATGGCGCCCCGCACGGCGGAGAAAGCGCCGTCGGCCCCGATTACGAGGTCGAAGGTTTGTTCCCTTAGTTTACCATTTGCACGAACGTAATAGTGGTACGTTCCAGGTCCACCTTTACACATCGCTGGTCGAAGTGAAATACCGCTCCCTGCGACTCGGCACTGTTCATCAGGTCGATGTTGAGGCTGCCGCGCGAAATGGAGTTGATGTACTGCCCCGACGTGCCATAGGGCTGAAAAGTAAGGTTGCCCTTCACGTCGTGCATCATACGGCCGTGCATGGGTATGACGGCCTCAGCCACGATGCCACCCATGCCCACTTCCTCCAACGCGCGAATGCCGCGCGTGCTCAACGCCAGGTTGATGGAACGACCGGCATCCACATCGTTCCGCCGCATGTCGGGCCTCCGTTCAAAAACGCTTACGCGGTACCCGCGCCGCCGCAGGTAAATGCTTAGAAGGCAACCAACCAGGCCGGCCCCCACTACCGCGATATGTGTTTCGGGTTCCGGTCTCATCAGCCAATTGCTTTCTTTAGGATTTCAGCAAATCGAAACACTTCCTCAAACGTGTTGTACAATGGCGCGGGAGCCACGCGAATGACGCCCGGCTCACGCCAGTCGGCAACGACGCCGGCGCGTGCCAGCCGGTCGAATATTTTTTTACCGTTGCGCTTCATCAGCAATGAGAGCTGGCAACCCCGCTGTTTCGGGTCGGACGGTGTAATAATAGAAATCGTATTTTCATCCGGATCGATTTCCTGCAACGCATGAAACAGGAAACCGGTTAGCGCCTCGCTTTTCTTGCGGATGGCCTTCATTCCAGCTTGCTGAAAAATCTCCAGCGACGCGAGGTGCGACGCGCACGACAGCACCGGAACGTTGGAGAGTTGCCATCCGTCGACACCGGGCATCGGCACAAAACCTTTTTTCATTTCGAACCGCTCGGCCTCGTGGTGGCCCCACCACCCGGCAAAACGAGGCACGAGCGTATGATGGCGCTCATGTACAAACACGCCGGCAATGGAACCCGGGCCCGAGTTGAGGTACTTGTATGTACACCATACGGCAAAGTCCACATCGTGATTGTGCAGTTGCAGCGGCACGTTGCCCACCGCATGGGCCAGGTCGAGCGCCGCGTAGGCACCCACCTCGTGCGCGGCAGCA
>JAAURZ010000012.1 GCA_012031955.1 Bacteroidia bacterium | reverse complement strand
TCGCATCAACATCGGCCTCATTCACTACAAACTCGAATGCCTTGAGCACAGACGCACCAGAGAGGTCGGCATTTTAATGCGGTGCCCTCGCCACGCACGGTCAGGTTGCTGGCACCTGAAAGAGACACCTTCAATTCGCCGGCATCCATGTTGAGGTGCGCAATCGATGCGCCCGACAGCCGGATATCTGCCTCGCCATCCGTGTTGAAACCGTTGATTTCGGCATTGCTGGCCCCGGAAAAATTTACGCCCTTTAATTCGGGCATGGTGATGTCGATATAGGTGGTGTGTTTTCGCGGCTGGTGGTCGTCGAAACGAATCACCAGTTTGGTGCCGTCCTTAAACACCTCGAGGTCGTCGATGTTGCGTTCGTCGCCGCGCGCAGTCACCGTAAAACTATCGGCACGTCGCACGTCTATCACAAACGCGTTACCGATCTCAAGCTTGTCGAAATCGAGCACCGTATACGCGCGTTCTGTTTCGCGCAGCGGCCCCGGGTCTTCGGTGTAAAGGCAGGCGCTGGTGAACAGCAGCAGGGCAAGGGTTGCGGTCAGGCTTACTGACTTTGAAAGGGTTTTCATAACTGGGATCTTTGCTTGTTTGCCTAAAGACAACTCCTTCTTCATCCACCCCTATTGGATCAGCCAAAAAAAGAGGGCTGCACAGCCCTCTTTTTTTTCAATGGCAATAAATCTTATCCGATAGCCACGCGCTTGAACTCAGCCACTGTAAGTCCTTTGGTCACACTGTCGAGGTATTGCGCCACCGACTTGGAATTGTCTTTAACAAACGCCTGGTGCAGCAGGGTGTTATCTTTAAAGAACTTGTTGAGCTTGCCTTGTGCGATCTTGTCGACCATGTTTTCCGGCTTGCCTTCCGCCAGTATCTGTGCCTTCGCTATTTCGAGTTCCTTCTCAATCAGGGTCTTGTCTACAGCCGACTCGTCTACCGCTACAGGGTTCATTGCGGCGATTTGCATGCCCACATCTTTGCCCGCATCGGTCACGTCGTGCCATTCACACCTTTCAGCGACACCAGCACGCCAAGCTTGGAGCCTGCGTGGATGTAGGGAACTACGGTTTCTCCCTTCATGTGCACATACTCACTTACTTCGATTTTCTCGCCGATTTTACCAACCAGCTCGATGATCCTTTCATTGAGGGTAAGGTCGCCGGCTTTCAGAGCCAATAGTGTTTCCTTTGTTGCGGGCTTGCTGGCAAATGCTGTTTCAGCGATAAGCGCGCCGAGGTTTTGGAACGCTTCGTTCTTAGCTACGAAGTCGGTCTCGCAGTTGAGGGCAATCAACACAGCTTCCTTTTTGTCATCGCTTACTTTCACGAACACGGAACCTTCTTTCGCTTCTTTGTCGGAACGGGAGGCAGACACTTTCTGACCTTTCTTGCGAAGGATCTCGATGGCCTTTTCGAAATCGCCCTCTGCTTCGGTGAGCGCTTTCTTACAGTCCATCATACCTGCGCCTGTCATCTGACGAAGCTTGTTCACATCTTGTGCTGAAATTGCTGACATATTATTACTATTTATGAATGTTAAATGAATGTTACGGTACCCTATAAAAGTCAAACATCGGCTTTCGACCGATGTTTGATTGTTTGTATTCACAACCGAATCGCAGCTAATGCTGCCACCGGTACGTCATGACAGATTAGTTTGTCTGCTCGATAGTTTCGTCTACCTTGCGTTTCTCGTCCTCATCTTTTTTGCTGGCCGCGTCTTCCTTGTCTTTCTTGCGCTCCATCAACCCTTCTTCAATCACTTTGCCTACGTAGGTGGTGATTAGGGCAATCGACTTAAACGCGTCGTCGTTGGCAGGGATCGGAAAATCCACACCTTCGGGATCGGAGTTGGTGTCGACCATGGCAAACACAGGGATGTTCAGTTTCTGTGCTTCGGTTACTGCAATGTGCTCGCGCTTCACGTCGATCACAAACAGGGCTGCAGGCAGGCGGTTGAGGTCTGCGATGCCGCCAAGGAGTTTTCGAGTTTCGCTTTTTCGCGGGTAACCATGAGGCGCTCACGCTTGGCGAGGTTGGTGAAAGCTTCATCTTTCATCAACTTCTCTATTTGTGAGAGCTTCTTCAACGACTTGCGAATAGTGGCAAAGTTGGTCAGCATGCCGCCGAGCCAGCGCTCGGTTACAAATGGCATATTGAGGCGCTTTGCCTCTTCGGTCACGATATCCTTAGCCTGCTTCTTGGTTGCCACGAACATGATCTTACGACCAGAGCGTACAATGTTTTTAAGGGCAAAAGATGCCTCATCGAGGCAAGCCAGGGTTTTGTTGAGGTCTATGAGGTGAATCCCGTTGTTTTCCATAAAGATGTACTCGGCCATCTTGGGGTTCCACTTGCGGGTAAGGTGCCCGAAGTGAACGCCGGCGTCCAACAGATTCTGATAAGTTAATTTCTCAGCCATTCAATTGTTTGGTTATGATTAACGCTTGCTAAACTGGAATTTCCTTCTTGCTTTCCGTCTACCGTACTTCTTGCGCTCCACCATGCGGGAGTCGCGGGTAAGCAAGCCTTCTTTTTTCAATGCGGGTTTGGTTTCGGGATCCACCTGCACCAGCGCACGGGCAATACCCAAACGCACGGCTTCAGCCTGGCCCTTGATGCCACCGCCTTCAACGTTTACAGTCACGTCGTACTGACCATCTACTTTTGAAGTAGCGAGGGGCTGCTTCACCAGTGTTTGGTGGATTTCCGACAGGAAATAATCCTTGATGTCTTGTGGTTTACTTTGATATCGCCCTTGCCGGGAGCAAGATATACCCTGGCTATGGACGTCTTTCTTCTACCGATTGTATTGATTATCTCCATGTAATCAGAACTTTATTTCTTTTGGTTGTTGCGCTACGTGCGGATGTTCATTGCCGGTGTACACATGCAGGCTGCGGAACAGTTCGCGGCCAAGCCTGTTTTTGGGGAGCATGCCCCGTACAGCGTGTTCGACAAGACGCTCGGGATGTTTGCTGCGGATCATGCTGGGGGTGTGCTCGCGCTGGCCGCCAGGATAGCCGGAGTGGGTATAGATGACCCTGTCATTCCATTTCTTGCCTGTCATTTTCACCTTCTCAGCATTGATTACGATCACATGATCGCCGCAATCCACGTGTGGTGAGTAGCTGGACTTGTGCTTGCCACGGATAATTTTTGCCACTTCACTTGCCAAACGGCCCAATACTTTGGACTTGGCATCTACCACAACCCAGCCTTTTTCAGCGGTTGCCTTGTTTACGTAAGTGGTCTTATAGCTATTGTGATCCACGTTTTTTTGAATTAGAAATCAACAAAATACACCCTTCCTTCAAAAAGGGACACAAAGGTAAATCCTTCGCATCTTAAATGCAAGCAGGGCCAAAATCAGGAATTGGGTTTTTTTCTGTTCCAGGCTGGCTCCGGTTAGCCTTTTCTCGAAAGCTGGTTCACAAGTGCCTGCATATCTTTCGGATAGGGCGCTTCCACCAGGGTAGCGGCCCCTGCCAGATTCTGAAACTGCAGCGAAAATGCATGCAGGGCCATCCGTCGCATGATTGGCTGTTCGTCGGTAAATTTTTTGAGATTGTAGCCCCTTTTGATGGCCGAAAGGTAAAACGGCTTGCCTCCGTAAAGCTCGTCGCCCACGATGGGCGCGCCTAAATGGGCCAAATGCACCCGGATCTGGTGCATCCGTCCGGTCAGCGGCCGGCATTCAAGCACACTATAATTATAGTAAGTGGCGATGGTGGTGAAGCGCGTTTCGGAAGACTTCCCCTCCCGCCGGCTGATTCTGGCCACGTTGTCGACCTTCAAAATGGGTTGGTCTACGAGCTCGTCGCTAAACTTATGAATGCCCTCCACTACTGCATGATACACTTTTTCAACTTCGCGATGCTGGAACTGCAGGCTCAGGTGCCGGTAGGCTTCGGGGTCTTTGGCGAAAGCGAGGGCGCCAGAGGTGTCTTTGTCGAGCCGGTGGCACGCCTGCGCGTCGGTAACATAAGCGCGCGCCATGGCCAACAAGTTGACAGGCTCCACGCGGTCGGCCAGGGTCGACAAGAACGGCGGTTTGTTCACTACCGCGTAGTGTTCATCCTCATACAAAACGAGGTCGGCGAATGTGTACTGGTGTTTCAACGGTTTACTTTATGCTTGTGCGGGCTCGGCTTGTTCTGCTTTTGCGCGCGGCAGGCGGAACCCGAACGACGATCCTTTGCCCGGGGTGCTTTCCACCTCGGCCTTGGAGTTATGGCCTTCGAGGATGTGCTTCACGATGGCAAGGCCCAGGCCGGTGCCTCCTTTCTCCCGGCTCCGGCTCTTATCAACCCGATAAAAGCGCTCAAAGATACGGGTCACGTGCTCTTGTGGTATACCTTCACCGAAATCGCGCACGATGATGGTCACATTTTTTTTAGTCACTTCAAAAATGACCACCACTTCGCCACCGTCGAAAGAATGTTTGATGGCGTTGGATATAAGGTTGGTCATGACCTGGCTTATCCGCTGCCAGTCGGCAAATACCGTCACTTTTTGCGGGGGGCCGTCGATTCGAAGTTTCACATCTTTTTTGTCGGCCTTGTTCTCAAATTGTTCAAATACTTCTTCGGTAAGTTTGTAGACGTCGATGGTTTCAAAATGCATTTTGATCTGACCCGTTTCAATGTGCGACAATGTGAGCAGGTCCTGCACGAGGGCATCGAGCCCGTCGAGGCTTTTGGCGGCCTTCTTCAGAAACTTGTTGCGCACCGTCTTATCATTGACGGCGCCATCGAGCAGGGTGTGTACAAATCCCTGGGCGGCAAAGATGGGTGTTTTCGAATTCGTGCGACACATCGGCGATGAATTCCTTTCGAAACGCTTCCAGCTTGCGTAGTTCATCAATTTCTTTCTGCTTCAGTTCGGCGAACGAAAATATCTCGGCATTGATGGTCTTCAGCGGGTTGAGCACCGCCGACCGCTGTTTGTCAAAGCTGGACAACTCCTTTTTCTTCAGCTTGCTCATCATTTTGTAGATTTTGTTGATTTCCCTGAAAATGAGAAACTCCAGCATGATGAAGATAAGCAGGTAGGAAACCGAGAAGCTGATGGCGAACGCCACCAGCAGGGCGTTAATGGCTACGCTTTCGAACAGGGATAGAAAAAAGCGTGGTGATGAGCGAGATACAGAGCGCAAGTACAAGGGCAAGAACCCGGGGGCTATAGACCATGCCCTAATTTAGAGAAAATTTATATCCCACTCCTTTGACAGTGGTGATATAGTCTTCTCCGATCTTTTCACGCACTTTTCTGATGTGTACGTCAACCGTGCGGGCGAGCACGTACACATCGGAGCCCCAGATGTTTTGCAGCAAGTCTTCACGACTAAAAACTTTGTTGGGATTTTGGGCGAGAAAATATAAAAGTTCAAATTCCTTTTTCGGCAAATTGATCTCCTTGTCACCCACCTTTACAGTGTAGCTGGTACGATCGATGGTGAGGTTGCCAATGGTAACGAAATTGGAAGGGTTTGATTTCTTGGAATCGCGTCTGAACAGGGCACCGATACGACTCATGAGTGCACGCGGCTTGATGGGCTTGGTGATATAGTCATCTGCACCTACATCGAACGCTGCCACTTCGGAGTACTCCTCGGCGCGGGCGGTAAGAAACACCACAAATGTTTTTTGCAGTTCGGGGATGTCGCGCAGCAGGCGGCAGGTTTCCACCCCGTCCATTTTGGGCATCATTATATCAAGCAAAACCAGGTCGGGCACAAATTTCTTGGCAATTTCCACTGCCTTGGTGCCGTCGGCCGCGGTTTTCACCTCATAGCCGCCTTTTTCAAGGTTGTACTTCAGCAGCTCCAGTATTGGTTCCTCATCGTCGACGACAAGCACCCTATGACTTTGCTTGTTTCCCATAGGTAAATCTCATTTGCCCAAAAGTAGCCAGAAAATGGTGTTCCTGAAACCTGAAACCCTTTTCTTAACACAGTTAACATTCACTTAACCCTTTCGGCCCGATGTGTGCCACCAGGCTATAGAAAGGGGTATTTGTTTGCCAGAAACAGGATGTATTGGCGCAGGTCGCCGCCGAAATTTTGATGCCATTCGTCCATCAGCACATCCTGCTGCGACTGGTAGTGAATAAAGGACATAAAGTAAGCGTTGTTGGGAAGATTGTCTTTGAACCGCAGCGAGGGTCGCTTGCCCGGCGTGAGGGTGAGTGTGTCCATGTTGTCGACAATCTTGCGGATGGCTTCGCTTTTCAAGCGCTGCTTAACGGTCGGGGGATCGGCGGCCTGCATGGTGTTGTAGAGACTGTCGAGGTATCGGGTGCCGCGCAAAATATGGTTTACATAGGTGACATAGTCGCGATCGTCGTTGACGAAGGTGTTGTACTCCTTTGAATCTTCGCCGTAGTGGTGGATCAGGAACTGCTCCGCGCCGCGGTCGCCGATGAATGACGCGAGGTTTTCGTTGAAGTTGACACTGTCTTTTACAAAGATGGTGGCGTGCGACATTTCGTGAATGATAAGGCTGGCAAGATCGCCTTCGTCGCGCCCCAGCATTTTACTCAGAATAGGATCGGTGAACCATCCCAGCGTGGACCAGCCGCCGGGGTTGCGCAGGCTCACGTCCCAGCCCTCGGCTGCAAGTTGGTCTTTTAGCGCAACGGCCTCATCCCTGTTGAAAAAACCTTTGTAGGGAACGGCGCCCAGCACAGGAAAGTGCCACTCCTTGGCGCGCAACCGGAAGGGCTCCGATGCGGTAACAACCCACATGATTTCCTCCCCTTTTTGATCGTAGAGCGTTTTGTAGTTGCGCGTGTCCTCCAAGCCGAGCGAATCAATTGCATATTGCCTGATCTCCGATATCAGGCGGAGCTTTTCCTTCAGCGAATCCGGAAAAGCCGGATCATCAAGGAATTCTTCGATGGGCCTCGCCTGCCACACGATGGTGAGCTGACCCTTGGCTTGTTTTATCCCATACACCACTAAATCCCAATATATAACTACCAGTGCCGTAATGACTAGCAGCAATGCGAGCAAAATGCGTTTTAGTATCCTTTTCCAGTTCATGCCTAAGTTGCAAATACGTGATTCCCCGTTTCATCCGGAAACCGGATATGGAATTCAATGCCATGACAGCTTATGTCATCCCAATTGAAGAGCACTTTTTAATTTGATGCACGATAGCGACATTTGATGCTGTTACTTAATCAAGCAGAACCAAATCGAATTATGAGCGACGCAAAAGAAAAATTGAAAGCCTTACAGCTTACTATCGATAAACTGGAGAAGACCTACGGCAAGGGTACCGTAATGAAATTGAGCGACGAACGCGTGGTGGATATACCAGCCATTTCCACCGGGTCGCTCGGTCTTGATATCGCGCTCGGCATCGGCGGTATTCCCCGCGGCAGAATCACCGAAATATATGGTCCCGAATCGTCGGGTAAGACAACCCTTACAATGCATTGCATCGCCGAAGCGCAGAAGAGGGGCGGGCTCGCCGCCTTCATTGACGCGGAACATGCGTTTGACAAGGCTTACGCCGAAAGGCTTGGCATCGACACCGAAAACCTGCTGATATCGCAACCTGACAACGGCGAGCAGGCGCTCGAAATCGCTGACCACCTGATACGCTCCGGCGCCATCGACATCATTGTGATCGACTCCGTGGCCGCGCTGGTACCAAAGGGCGAACTCGAAGGGGAGATGGGCGAAAGCAAGATGGGTTTGCAGGCACGCCTCATGTCGCAGGCGCTCCGGAAGCTCACAGGAACCATCAGCAAAACCGGGTGCTCGTGCGTCTTCATCAACCAATTGCGCGAAAAAATCGGCGTGATGTTCGGCAACCCCGAAACTACCACCGGTGGTAACGCACTCAAATTCTACGCGTCGGTTCGCCTAGACATCCGCCGCATCGGCCAGATAAAGGAAGCTGCCGACGACATAACGGGCAACCGCGTGCGCGTGAAGGTGGTCAAGAACAAAGTCGCACCTCCATTTAAAGTGGTTGAATTCGACATCATGTATGGACGCGGCATCTCCAAGTCGGGCGAAATCGTTGACCTAGGCGTAGAACTTAACGTCGTCCAGAAAGCAGGTTCGTGGTTCTCTTACGATGGCAACAAACTTGGCCAGGGCCGCGATGCAGTGAAGCAGTTGATCGAAGACAACCCGGAACTAATGGAAGAACTGGAAAGAAAGATCAAGGAGAAAATAACACCTCCGCCGATCGCCAAGCCTGTGACCGAGGATGTGGCAGAATGAAAATAAAAAAAGAACCAGAACACCGATAATAAAAAAAACGCAGCTAAACACTGCGTTTTTTTATTTTTCTATATCTCAATTAATTGTCGTCAGTAGACTTGTCAACTCGCGCGGATGGCGGTTACCGGATCCAGCCGCGCCGCCATTGCCGCGGGTACGATACCGGCTATTATCCCGATGCAGGATGATACACCCAGTCCCAAAATGATGTTGCCAATCGTAAGTCGCACGTCGAGGCTGCCCATCGGTATGAACGTGATCAGGTATACCAGGAGCAAACCGGTGAGCCCGCCGATGAGACTCAGAAAGATGGCCTCGAAAAGAAACTGAAACAGGATAAAGTAGTTTTTCGCGCCAAGCGATTTTTGCAACCCGATAATGCTGGTACGCTCTTTTACCGACACGAACATGATGTTGGCGATGCCGAAGCCACCCACCAGTATCGAGAACCCACCGATTATCCAGCCGGCAACACCCAGAATATCGAACACACTGCTAATTGCATTGGTAATGGACTCGGGCCGGTTTAATGCGAAATTGTCTTTATTTTGCGGACGCAGGCCGCGGCGCACGCGCAGGTAGCCGCGCAACTCATTTTCCAGCTCTACCTGCCCCACATCGAACTCCATACCCTTGATGCCGATAGCCGACTCCACCTCATACCAGCGACCGGTGCCCGTTTGGTATAGTTTTCTGAACGACTGGTAAGGGATAATTACGTTGAAGTCGTTGCTGGTGCGACCGAGTATGCTTTGCCCCTCTTCCTTGATGACACCGATTACGCGGTACTTCATATTTTTGATCTTGATATCGGTGCCCAGTTGCTCCTCGTTGTTGGGAAACAAGGCTTTGGAGATTTCTGAACCTATCACCACCACATTTCTGCCGGCCTCGATTTCGTCGGGCGTGAAATAACGTCCCTTCTCAATGGGAATCTCGAATATGGTATTGTATCCCTGGGAGGCACCCATCAGGTCTATTTGCCCGATGCTGTTGCTTTCGCGTTTGATGGTCATGTTACCCCTGCCGGCGAAGATCGAAATGGCCGAAGCGCTTTTGAAGTTGGTTTGGAGGAACTTGTATTCATTGTACGAGGGGGTAGGCCTTCTGAAGTACTCCCACCAACGATAAACGCCGTCGTTTTCAGGCACGAAAGGCATCTTCTGCATGTAGATAACGCCGGTGCCCAAAAAATTGAGACTGTCTTTGATACTCCTTTCGAGGGAGTCGACAATGGTGAGCACCGAAATAATCGCAAAAATGCCGACTGTAACGCCAAGCAATGAGAGTATGGTGCGAAGCAAGTTGGACCGGAGTGCCTTGCCGGCAAACCTGAAGCTTTCGAAGATTTGGCTTAGCGTTTTCATTATAGGTCGTTATACGCGAATTCCTGTTGGGTTGGTCGTCAAAATTATTCCAAAATTACTGAGTAGACTGAGATTAGGCATTTTTGTTACAGGTCCTTAAAAAGGAGGCGGCCCCTTCTTAAATCAGTAATAATGGCTTATTTTTGCAACCTTATTTTACGAAAATAGCCTTTTATTGGGCATTCTGCGCCACTATGAAACTATCCGAATTCAAGTTTGAACTCCCCAACAACCTGATCTCTTTACGACCCGCAGAGAATCGGGATGATTCCCGGTTGATGGTGCTTCACCGCGACACTGGCAACATCGAACACAGAGTTTTCAAAGATGTTGTTGAGTACTTCGGAGAAGGCGATGTTTTGGTGGGCAACGACACGATGGTGTTTCCGGCGCGCTGTACGGCCGCAAGGAAAAACGGGTGCCAAATAGAGGTGTTTTGCTGCGCGAACTCAACGCCGAAATGCACCTTTGGGATGTGCTCGTAGACCCCGCCCGCAAAATCCGCGTCGGCAACAAACTGTACTTCGGCAACGGCGACCTCGTGGCTGAGGTGATAGACAATACCACTTCGCGCGGGCGCACTATCCGCTTCTTGTTCGACGGCGACTCGGAGGCATTCGACAAGGTGGTTGAAACCCTGGGAGAAACGCCACTGCCCAAATACATTAAGCGCAAGGTAGAACCCGAAGACAAAGAGCGCTTTCAAACAATTTACGCCAAAAACAAAGGCGCTGTGTCGGCACCTACCGCCGGCATGCACTTTACCAAGCAACTCCTCAAGCGCCTCCAGATCAAAGGCGTAGACATGACTTTTATAACGCTGCACATCGGCCTGGGCACCTTTCGTCCGGTAGACGTGGAAGACCTCACCAAGCACAAGATGGACTCCGAGAACTTTGTAGTGGGTCCCGAGTGTGTAACCCAGGTAAACCGTGCCCTCGACAACAAGAGCCGCGTGTGCGCTGTAGGCACCACCGCGATGCGTGCACTCGAGTCGTCGGTTTCGGCCACCAACAGGCTGAAGGTGAAAGAGGGCTGGACCGACAAGTTCATCTTCCCTCCTTACGACTTCAAGATATGCAACTCCATGATCACCAACTTTCACATGCCCGAGTCGACGTTGCTGATGATGGCCTGCGCATTTGGAGGTTACGACCTGGTGATGGAAGCGTACAAAGTAGCCAAGAAGGAAAGGTATAAGTTCCTCACGTATGGCGACGCCATGCTGATACTGTAGTCGCCGCTCAGGGTTCCCTGATCAGAAAAAGAAAAAAGCCGATCGCCACGGGGTAGATCAGGAAGTATTGTATTCCAGGCTTGAACACACCTGCAAAAATTCCGAACGGCGTCAGCAAGAGCAGCACGCCGGCTGTTATAATGAGCCACTTGCGGCCCGGCTTCATCGCCTGGCGGCTTATCATCACCATGCGGTAGATCAGAAACGTGACCACGGCAACGTTGAAGAGGACCAGGAAGAATCGGATGACAATCATGGGTTGCTTGTTTCTCACGAGAAAGTACATAATTTTTTGTGGAACAACAGCAGTCACCTCTATTTTAGCATTTCTAATTCATCGCATCTGAAAGAATACGCGATCATAGTAGCCGGTGGCAAAGGCACCCGCATAAAAAGTGCCGTTCCCAAACAATTCATTGAGTTGAATGGGTTGCCTGTACTCATGCACACGCTGGAGGCCTTTTACCAATACGCTGGCGACATGACCGTGATACTTGTGCTACCGGCCGACGACTTCGAGACATGGAAGGCCCTTTGCGGGAAGCACCACTACAACCGCCCGCTCATACTGCAGGAAGGCGGTGCCACACGTTTTCAGTCAGTAAAAACGGACTTCGCAAGATTGATGGCGACGGGCTGGTCGCCATTCACGATGGCGTGCGCCCGCTGGTGAGTCCCGATATTATTGGCGCCTCCTTTCGCCTGGCTGCAGTACACCAGTCGGCAGTAGCGGCAGTGCGCCTGAAAGAGTCGCTGCGCATTACCGATCAGGACAGCACCAGGGCCGTAGACAGGTCGCGGTACCGGTTGATCCAAACACCGCAGACATTTTCGGTTGAGTTGATTCGGCGGGCGTATGAGATTCCTGAAGATGCAAGTCTTACCGACGATGCCAGTGTGGCCGAACGTGCAGGCATTTCCATTTCACTGTTTGAGGGCAGCTACGCGAACATCAAGATCACCACGCCTGAAGACCTGGAAGTGGCAGCGGCGCTTCTAAATAAGAAAAGCTGACCTGGTGGTCAGCTTTTCTTCATTTTCAAGCGGGATGTCCCGTCAATATTCATCTTCGTTGAAGAAGAAATCCTCTTTGGTTGGGTAATCGGGCCAGATTTCTTCGATGCTTTCATAAGGCTGCCCGTCGTCTTCCAGTTCCTGCAGGTTTTCCACAACTTCAAGTGGCGCACCAGAACGGATGGAATAGTCAATGAGTTCATCCTTAGTAGCCGGCCAGGGTGCATCCTCAAGATAAGATGCAAGTTCTAGTGTCCAATACATAGGCTTTGTCCCCCTTTTAATTTTCCGCAAAAATAAAATTTAATTGATCAAAACAAATACCCTGAAATCTTTATTTCCAAAGCGCGCAATTTGGCACGAAGCGGCAAAATGGTCCCCGTACTTCCATATGCCGGTTTTCGTCGTGCGCCGTAATTCACACTGAACCGTAATTTTGCCATATTTGCGCCCTGATCGAACAATATACCGCCGGCGGCGAGCTTTGTAACACCGCTTGCTACAACTCAAATAAGACAACTACAAAACCTCATGAGCGACGAAAAGATCATTTTTTCCATGTCGGGCGTAAATAAGATATACCCGCCAAGCAAACAAGTACTGAAAGACATATACCTCTCCTTCTTCTATGGCGCCAAAATAGGCGTGCTTGGTCTTAACGGTTCCGGCAAATCGTCGCTGCTGCGCATAATTGCAGGCGTCGACAAGGAGTTTCAGGGCGAGGTAGTCTCCGACCTGGGCTACTCGGTGGGCCTGCTGGAGCAGGAGCCCAAACTCGACAAGACCAAAACCGTGAAAGAAATTGTAGAAGAGGGCGTGAAAGAAACCGTGGCACTGCTCAAGGAGTTTGAGGCAATCAACGAGAAGTTCGCCGATCCGGCTGTGATGGAAGATCCGGATGCGATGGACAAGCTGATTCAGAAGCAAGGCGAAATACAAGAGAAGCTCGACGCAGTCGGCGCCTGGGAACTGGACCACAAACTGGAACGCGCCATGGACGCGCTGCGCTGCCCGCCTCCGGATGCCTCTGTCGAATACCTGTCGGGTGGCGAAAAGCGCCGGGTGGCCCTGTGCCGCCTCCTGCTCGAAGAACCCGACGTGCTGCTGCTCGACGAACCTACCAACCACCTCGATGCCGAGTCGGTGCTTTGGCTCGAACAGCACTTGAAACAATACAAAGGCACCGTAATCGCGGTAACCCACGACCGCTATTTTCTCGACAACGTGGCAGGCTGGATTCTCGAACTTGACCGCGGCGAGGGCATCCCCTGGAAGGGCAACTATTCGTCGTGGCTCGAGCAAAAGCAAAAGCGACTTGCCACCGAGGAAAAACAGGAGTCGAAAAGACAAAAAACGTTGCAGCGCGAGTTGGAGTGGGTACGTATGAATCCCAAGG